>PULU01000116.1 GCA_003551065.1 Thermoplasmata archaeon
CATATAGTAATTGTCTAGAATTCAATTCCATACCCCCGTCCAAAATTAGGAAATTGAAACCATCTTTTCCTGTACTTTTTTTATCTATCACTTTAGTTATGATGTATCCAGAGTTTGCTACTAAATATGTTCCAGGCTCTACTTCTATTGAAAGTTCTCTCCTAGTCCTATTGTTGAATTCTTGAACTTTTTTATATGCTAAATCTCCTAATTCCTTAACATCTGCAGATTTATCTTCAGGCATTCTCGCCTCTTTTATTCCTCCTCCAAAATTAACTATACTTACAGGGTGACCTGAAAAGTATTTTTCTATTATAGATAGTAAGACCTCGATATTTTCTTTCCATTTCTCTGGATCTCCTCCCGATCCTATGTGGTCATGAACTCTTATGAATGATAACCCTTTCTCCTTTGCGAAATTTAAGACCTGCTCTAAATCATTTACGTGGATACCAAAACATGAGTATTTTGATGCAGTATTTCTTGTTATAGATTCTCCCGACCCGACATCTCCTAAAGGATGAACTCTTATAGAAAGAGGTATTTTATTTCTTGATGAAAATTCTGCTATTTCTTTAAGCTGCTTCATTGAACAAACATTATATTGTAGGCCTTTTAACATCATTTCTTCCAGCTCTTTTTTCTTTTCTCTTTGGTAAATTTCTTGGGATGTAAGCAATATATTTTGGAGAGGGACCCCAGACATATTTGCTCTTTTTGCCTCATTTAAAGAGCTGGCATCTATACCTATACCTTTTTTTGTTATCAGATCTACAATATGCCCATTTGAGTTAGCTTTCATAGCAAACCTATACATATTGTTTTTTTGAGCAGTGCTTTTTATATTAGGAATATCTAAAATTTTTTCACACCTCTTTAGGATAAGAGTGTCGTCATATAAATATGCGGGAGTTTTTATTTTTCCCACCTTAGAAATATCTTCGGAAGTTATATTTCCTTTAGGATGCAAAATTTTTCCAGATTCCATTATGTAAACTCTTTTAATAATTCTTTTCTTGAATAAGGGCTATACTCTTCTCCAGCAACCATCCACATTGCATAAGCTCCTTTCTTACCTTTTGATCCCATTTTATGGGCAGCTCGTGCACTTGCGGTGAGTATTCCTGCAGTACCTTCTGGATTACTTTCCCAAATATTCCTATATTCTATTCTTGCAAGATTGCCGCCTTTTGTTTTTGATACTGAAATAACCATTCCGTCATGAGGCATATCTGAATATTTTTCATCTAATTGCTCTTGAGAAACAAATTCTACTGTTGTTTCGTAAGGTTTAAAATATCCCGGCATGTCCACAATTTTTTTCTTAATATCTTCTTTATCATACCCTTCCTTAGCTACAACTATACATTCTCTCCAATGAATTTCTCTGGGGCTTAAGTCAGGGTTTTCCCCTTTCCTAACTCTTTTTATGGCATCTTCTTTTGCGTGAGAATACTGTCTGGCATCCTGCACACCCTCAATTTGTCTTATAGCATCGGAGTGGCCCATAGAAAGTCCTCCTTTTTCAGTCAATCCATAAAATCCCTGAGGTTTAGATCCTGGTATAAATGCATTTTGTAAAATTCTTTCAAATGAGAAAGTTCCCGGGTCCCATCCTGCAGAAATAATCGAAACATTGCTGTTTTCTTTTGCCACATTATTCATATCTTCATAATATTTTGGAATCTCTTTATGGTTATCAAAGCTATCTACTGTGTTAAAATATTTAGCAAATAATGGTCCTTGTTCCGGAAGATCTTTTTTTGATCCCCCACATAAAATTGCCACATCAATATCTAAGTTTTGCCAATCTTCAAGATTATTAGCTGAGATAACTTTTGGAAAATTATCTTCCTCATAATTTTCTGATTTTTTTAATTCTTCTAAAACAGAGTCAGGTCTTCTTGTAATAATACTATGTAGAACCATATCATTATAGATTTCATCATTTTTTTGAATGGCTTTTTCAACACCTTTCCCTATGTTACCATAACCCACTATTGCAATTTTTGTAGGTCTTTCTCTTGGATCTGCAATATTCAGAGATTTTTCTTCCATATATTTTTCTAGAAAGACATATTTATAAACATTTTTATTGTTTAAATATAGTTATATTCTCAATGTTCTCTTTTTATTTTATTCCTAATCTGTAAATGCCGGGACCACTGTCTTCATCTCTTCTCTCAAGATATGGTAAAGCATCGCAGACTAAACTCTTGGCATAGCTATTCATTCTTGCTCTTTCTGAAAACCTTTTAATAGAGAGAGGCGATAGTGGCAATTTTTTAGCTATTAATATCGGAACTTCTTGATTGTTGACAAGATTTGCTAATTCAGATTCTTCTCTAAATTCATCTTGAGAATCAAATTTTATAAATGGAACATTATTTTGCTTGAATAAGTCGCTTACAGAATCTGTTTCTGCATTCTCTAAATTTATACCATATAATCTTCCTGGTCTCCTCTTCATGCCGTCAATAACCATTTGATAATTGTCTGGCCCCATTAAATGAACTTTTCCTCCTATATTTTTTCCGGCATTATCTCTATCACTAAGTGCTATAGAATTTCCCCTAATTTTTCCCAGCTCATAACCTTCCTCCTGCAATGTATTTAGTACAGATAAAGATATATCATTAGGTAGTCCTGACAAGACTATTTTTGGCCGATTTTTAGAGTTTCTTCTTAACATATAATAGTTTTGAGAATTAGTATTTATAAATCTTATTATTGTTTTTGCAATTCTGCATTAGTGTTTCTGGCCAATATGTATTTTTAGGCCTTTTTCCGACTTAAATTCTTTCCCGCAGTCAGGACATTTAACTTTCTTGTCTTCTTTTGATTCTTTCTTTTTACCACCTTTTCTTTTTTCTTTCTCACTTTTTTCCTTTTTTCCAACTTCCTTATTTTTCTCACCTTTCTCACCGTTCTTTTTCTTAGCCCAGTCTTTCTCTTTATTTTTCTCACATTTTGGGTTAAAGCAAAAAAACCATGGTTTTTTCCCACTTAGCAATCTCATAAGTATTGGCCAGCCACATTCTTTACATTTTTGATTTTTATTCTCCTTATCTTTCGCAGGTTTTATCATTCCCGGAGGTAATGTATATGTATTTCTACATTTTGGATAGCCAG
>PULU01000042.1 GCA_003551065.1 Thermoplasmata archaeon
ATATCGGACCGATCAAGTTGTAAAATTTTCAATTCTAAGGCAAATTAAGAGGTATAGAGTGAAAAGTCTTCTAAGGTCCTAGTTGTGTAAGAGCTGTTAAAACCCCCGATAGATAGGGGGGTAAGGAAGGGTATATGTCCTCTAAGGGAGTTATGCTCTCTATCAGCGTTTATAGCCGTTTGAGAGGAAGGGGTTGTTTTAAGGATATCTAATAAGTTTTAGACTTCTTAAAGATATTTTTACATTTTACACCGATCAAGGAAAGAAAAACAATTTTTTGATATCTAGATCTAGAATTTAGCGGCAGGATTAATTTTATAAATCGTGGAAGAATAAAAAAAGAAAATAGGTTAAAACCGGATTTTACTTTTATAAGATTAAGGATATAACTAGGATAACTAAGTTATTGAAAATTAATATAGGATTTACCGAGAAACTCGCAAATTCTACTCTTATTTTTGAAAAGCCTAGTTATCCTAGTTATAACATCGTTCTTATAATAATTATCTAAGATAACTAGGTTATTTTAACTACTAGAAAAATGAAAGAGGTAAATTAATTTTTAAACCTTAGTTATCCTAGTTATAATTATTCCCTACCTCTAATAATTTCTAAAAGGCTGTTTTTTCTAGATCTAAACACCTTACTATAAATTTTATAGTAGGTATAATCTTTTTAGTATATATTATAAGTAGGATTTATGATAATAACTATATTGATAAAATGGAAATAGATGTAACCGAAGAGCTAGAAGAAATAGAAAAAACCCTAGTCGAGATGGAAAGGAAAAAACTCCCAGATCAAGTCCCTGTCCAGTGTTATCACTGTGGGTATAAATGGACCTATAAGGGTAAAAATCCATTTTATGCAAAATGTCCAGCTTGTAAAAGAGATGTTAAACTAGATAAGGCTAGGACCGACATAGAGGAAGAGCCAGAGGAAAAAAAAACAGACAGTTTAAGAAATAAACTAGATGAGATGGATTACGGTGAAAGTTTGGTGATTGAAAGAGGTGAAGATTTCCCTATCAAAATAGAAAAAGCATATACTTTTGCACCAAGTGGAAAAAGACTATTACAAAGAGTGCCAGAATATTGGATATCTGAAAGAAAATATAGGGGTGTAAGAGGAAAG
Source organism: Thermoplasmata archaeon (assembly GCA_003551065.1). Classification (GTDB taxonomy): domain Archaea; phylum Thermoplasmatota; class Thermoplasmata; order Halarchaeoplasmatales; family Halarchaeoplasmataceae; genus Saliniplasma. Next base: position 1,135 of record PULU01000042.1, read on the forward strand.
CTAATAAGATTATATGATGAGGACCTAGAAGAACTTGAAAGGACAAAAATCGGGAATAAGACATTAACTGATCAGATTATTAAAATGATTGACTTAAGAAAGACCAGTAAGGAAAAATTTGAGGAATTTTTACAATCTACAATTAACAAATCTAAAAAGAAATTAGAAGAGTATGGGAGTGGTGCATAAAAATGCTTAAGAGAAAAAGACCAGAAGACCTCTCCCCAGAGATCCCCGATCTTCTTAGTAATAAAACAGTGAAGAAATTATTTAAACATTTTTGTAAGGTGATAATGTGAAACTCGAAGAGGTTGATATCTCGGAGATCAATAACTTTCAAGAGCTTAAAGATATTAGATCTAAGCTTGAAACTGAGGAAGAGAAAGAGGAACTAATTGAAATGGTTGAGGAACTTAAAAACGATAAAGATAAAGAGGAAGAGCCAGAGCTTGATAAATGGTTATGTGTCAGGTGTAAGAAAGAGTTTGAATACAAAGCTGGGAAAACACCCTTCGAATGTCCAAAATGTCATAAATCGGCAAATAAAACAGTATTCGAAGCTTTAACCGGTCCTTATCAATACTTCGATATCTCAGGAAGGAAGAGGTTTGTAAGGGAAAAACTAGGTAAGGATATCTTAGAAGATTATCACATAAAAACACTTGAAGATAACGAAGAGATATATATCTTTAATGATGTATGTTATGAGCCAGTTGGTGCAAATTTAATAAGAAAAGAGGTCCAACAAAGACTAGGTCCAGAGTGTGTTAAAAATAGAATTGATGAAGTTATAGATGATATCCAGATTAGGACATTAACACCACTGGAAGAGTTTGACACCGATCCTTATGTTGTAGCTGTTAAAAATGGATATCTAAATATTAGAACTGGTGAACTCGAAGAGCCTGATCCAGATAAGATAATAACTACTAAAATCCCAGTGAAGTATAATCCAGAGGTTGAATTTGAAGGCTCGAATATAGAAGAGTTTTTACTCGATATCTTAGATAAGGACTACTTAAAACCAATTCAGGAACTACTAGGCTATTGTTTGTTTAAGAAATATTCATATAAAAAAGGATTTATGTTGAAAGGACCGGCACACACTGGAAAGACCACTCTTTTAAATCTTATAAAGAAATTCTTAGGTCAGGAAAATATAACAGATCAATCGCTCAAGGACCTATCAGATTATAAATTTGCCAGAGCCAGTCTATTCCAGAGATTAGCTAATTTATCTGACGACCTAGATGCCAGTAAAATAAACAATATTGGAACTTTTAAAATGCTTACTGGATCTTCCAGTATTAACGCACCTATCAAACACAAACAGGATCAGTTAATTTTTGAAAATTACGCTACTATGGTTTTTACTGCAAACCGATATCCAAAAATAAACGATCCTGATCAAGCTTGGTGGGAAAGGTGGGTATTAATAGAATTTGAAAAACAATTTTTCCCCGAAGATCCCCAAACAATACCCCAAGATATCTTAATGGAAAGGATAACAGAGGATAAGGAATTAACTGGTTTACTAAACTGGGCTGTTGAAGGGTTTGAAAGATTATTCAATCAAGGACATTTTACCAGACCTGAAAAAAGCAAAGAGATCGAGAAAAAATGGATCAGAGAAACCGATAGCCTGAAAGCCTTTGTTATGGATTATTGTGAAGAGGATCGTAATTACAGAGTGATCAAAAAAGAGTTTTATAATGCCTATACTGATTTTTGTGGGGTTGAAGGCTTACCAGTGGTTGAAGAAAATACGGTCGGAAGGAACTTACCCAGCTATATCCCCTATGTATCCACTAAACAACCTAAAATAGATACTGGAGATAGTAATAGGCAAAGATATGTTTGGTCAAATATCAGACTTAAAGAGCCTTACGATCAGTACAACAGACCTAAGAACATAGTAGAGGAAGAGCCAGAGGACCAGAAAGATAACAACCAAAGCAACCTCACAATAATAGAAGAGGACCAGAGCTTTAAAG
>PULU01000108.1 GCA_003551065.1 Thermoplasmata archaeon
CCTTCAGCATCTATACTCCTAGCTTCTTCGATTATATCTTGTTCAGAATCCGTTCTTTTTTCATTTGCGAACAGAACATCTTTCCCTTTCTTCTCCTCTGATAAAGGACAGTACCAGCAAATGCTTTCACATCTACCTGTCACTAACAAAACCATCTTGGAACCTCGGCGGCAGTACTTACAGCCTTCAGGTAGTTTACCCGTATATAATGAATCATTTTCAAGCTTTTTTATCTTCACAACAGATGTTAAGAAATGAAAGTACTAAATTCTTTCCGATAACCAAAAGGTTAAAACTTCTAAGTAGAATCACCTACCATGATCAGATTAGGACCAGCTGGAACACCACACGGAGTCAGCAGTACTAAAGATAGTATGAAGTACCTCGCTGAAGAGGGTTTGAACGCCATGGAAGTTCAGTTCGTTCGAGGCGCTAGGATGAAGGATTCCACCGCTGAAAAGATCGGCCAAGAAGCGGAGAAACACGGTATCCATCTTTCCATCCACGCACCGTATTACATCAACTTGAACTCCGAAAAAGAAGAAACCATCGAGAAGAGCAAAGAACGTATCATGAAGAGTTCAAGGTTAGGGGACATCATGGGTGCTAAGATAATCACAGTCCATGCAGGTTATTATTCTGGGATGGAAAGTGAAGAAGCCACAGAGATTATCGGAGACGGGGTCGTGGAATGTGCCGAGAAGATCATAGACGAAAATTTGGATGTGAAGATCGGTCTCGAGCAGATGGGTCGGAAGAAGAGCTGGGGTACTCTAGATGAGATAAAACAGGTCATGGAACACACTGAAGTTGCAGTACCTGTTGTAGATTTTGCACACTACCACGCCAGATACGATGGTATTCTGCAGAGTGAAGACGATTTTCGAGAACTTCTAGATAAGTTCGAAAACATATACGACGGGCCGCTGCACAGTCACTTTTCATCTATCGAATACAACGAAACAGGTGAGAGAGAACACATGGATTTGGATGCTTATGACCCAGATTTTCGAAAACTTGCCCCGATATTAAAAGAAAAAGAATACGATATCACCGTGATCTGCGAGACAGCTGAGTTAGATCGTGACAGTTTGAAGATGAAAAAGATACTCGGGTTGTGATCATCCTATCTTTTTAACTTCCGAGATACCGTCCGTCTTCTGAACCACATATTCGACATCCGCCAGATTAGCGATCTCGTTCTCATGTGACACGATAATCACCTGATCCGCAGTTAACATTTCCATAACATCTTTTAATCTTGTCAACTGTTCCCGGCTGAAACCGGTTGTAGGCTCGTCTAAGACGAGTAGATTGCTTTTTAAGCCCAATTCTTTCTTTATCATGGTATTGAAAGCTAATCGGTAAGCAAGGGCAACAGAAGTCCTTTCACCGCCGCTGAGGTCATCTACGGAGGTCTCATTGTTCTGTACTGTTATCAGAGGTGCAAAGTCTTCATCCAATCTTGCACTGATCTCAGGATCCTCCAAGATATTATCGAACCAGTTGGTGAAGTACTGTTCAAAATCCCTGTTCAACTGGGCCATTCTGTGCTCTTCCATGGACTTTATACTTTCTTTGAAATCTCCTACCAGCCAGTTTTTCAATCTTTTCAACTTATTGGCTTCTTCCTTGGCCTGTTTAAGCTCTTCGATGAACTCTTTCTTATCTTCGATCTCTTTCTTCAACCTTCCGATATCGTTTTTTAAGTTCTTAACACGTTCTTCCAAGGTACTCTTCTCACTTAGACACTTGTCATACTTTTTCTTCACTTCTTCGAATTCATCCCTGGAGAAGTCTTCCTTTAAATCCTCCAACTTGTCAACCAGTTCACTTCTTTTCTTTTTTAATTCCTCAAGCGACTCTTCGGTTTCTTTCTTCTTTTGGATGACATCTTCTTTTTCCTTGACCTTCTGTTTCAATCTCAAGTACTCGTCCCTGAATTCTCTTAACTCGTTACGTTCCTCAACGAGAGGTTTCAAGTCATCTCGTTCGTACTCAAAATCTTCAACCTGGTCTTTCAACATCTCCACTTTTTCCTCCTTCTCTTGGATAAGAGTTTTCACCTCATCGATGTCATCGGTTTCCCTTTCGATCCTCTTGATCTCTTTGTGAGTATAATCAAGTTCTTTGTCTTTCTTTTCGATCTCCCTTATCTCTTTCTGGAGTTCATCAAGCTCATCTTTAACTTCCTTTTTCTCACTCTTTAACTCTTCCATTTCACCCCTTAACTCTTCTATCTGATAATCTGTATCTTCGATTATCTTTTCAATATGCTCATCATCTATAGGTTGTTTACATTTGGGACACTTTGCTTCATCTTCCAATCCCATGACCTCTTTCTTTTCGTCATCCAAGCTCTTGATCCTTCTTTCGACGCTTTTCATACTTCCTTTCAAGTCACTGAATCTACCCCTTAGATCATCTCTCTTTTCCTTTAAATCCTCAAGAACTTCGACTTCATCCCCCAACTCGTCAACTTTCTCTTCGAGTTCTTGCTTCTTCTCCAGAGCTTCCTTTTTATCATCTAATTTTTCACTAAGACTCTCCAATTTGACTTGAAGTTTATCGATATCACTTTCCAACCTTTCACGTTTTTCGACCTTTTCTCTAATCTCTTCTATTTCTTCACCCAATTCCACATATCTCTCTTTCTTGCCCTCGATCTCTTCCAACCTTTTTTCACCTTCAACGATCTCATCCAATTTCTTCTTTAGATCCTTAATATTACTTTCCAGATTTTCGATCTTATCTTTTATCCGTTTTTCTTCACTCTCAGTCTCTTTTATCTTTTCATTCAGTTTTTCTAGTTCTTTCTTCCTCTCTTTCAATTCAGATACCGATTTCTTGGCTTCCTTTAGATCATCTTTGGATGTTGCCCTTTCTTCTTTTTTCTCAGTCAACTCTTCTTTCTTTTCAGCAAGTCTATTCCTTTCGTCATCCAACCTTTCAGCCCTTGTTTCAAGTGTATTGATCTCAACCCCTAGGTTTTTCTTAACCGTGGAGATGTTATCTACAGCTCTTTTGTAATCCTCTAGATTGAAAACCTTCCTGATGGCCTCGAGTCTATCATCGGTATTCATAGATAAGATCTCTTTCATCTTCTCCTGAGGAGTGTATATGGACATGTGGAATGTCCTAACCTTCCCTCTAGAACCTTCTCTTAACTCTAGAAGTTCCACTATCCGATCCCTCATCTCCTGCCAGGATAGTTCCATCTTTGAATCTTCCCTTTCCAAAAAAGACTCGTCGCCTTCGATGCGGTCACTCTTTCTCTTCAAACTCCTGAAAGCGGTGTAATTTACACCGTCAATTGAAAATTTCAATTCGACACTTGCTTTCTTAGCACCGTGCCGCATCAACTTGTCATAGAACTTCTGCTGAGTAGCGCCAAAAAGAGCGAACTCTACGGAGTATAAAATAGATGATTTTCCGGACCCGATATCCCCCTGGAATATCAGTACACCAGGACTGAAATCGATATCCTGTTCTTTATAACTCCTGATATTCTTGATCTTTAAGTGTTTAAGCATCATCGTCAATCACCTCCGAAATCAGACAGGGAGAACTGTCCCTTTTGTCCTTTCTTCTCCCCGACACCGTCCTTCTTCTCAACTTCTTCAACTGCTTTCTCCCGAACATCGCTCTCTTCTTCCTCGACATCTTCATATTCATCTAAATTATCGATAAGGTTCCAGGCTTCCTGCCAGATCCTATCGTCATAATCCGTATTAGTTTCTCCATCACCCTGTTCGACCTTCAAGACATTCAATAGGTCTTTAGCAAACTTTTTATTGACCAGATCGTTGAAACCGTATTCATCTAGTATCGTGTCTTCGATCTCAGCATCATCTTTCTCCTTTATCTTCAACCTCTCTACATCTTTACCTTCTAAATTTCTCCTATTCAAAAAGACAGTCTCGGCACCTGCCTCTTCGATATTCCTTCTGACCCTCATAAAATCTATATCTTCAGGCACACCTTCTCTCAATACTCCAGAAACCTTGACTAACACCACTTCTTCATGGATTTCACCATTTGATAAGTCCAAAAGCTCTTCTTCGAGTTCTGAAGGTAGTAAGCCATCGGCGTCGATATTGACTCTACGGATCTCACATACATCAATTGGAACGTATTTTGGTTCCCAATCATCGACGATGTAAAATCCTCTATCTAGGTCGTTCTCAAGATCGGTATATGATGAACCAAATGTAACACCAGGATAGATTATAGGACTTCCATCTTTCTCTTCTCTAAGATTACGATGGATGTGCCCGCCGGCATAGTATTTGTAGCCGTCTGGGATCGAACTTAACGGAACTGTCTCTTTCTCATGGATATCTACAGGTTTCATCTCGGCTACAGGTGTGTGGAAAACGAAGATAGCATCTCCATCGGGTTCGATAAAATTCAATTCCTTGTAGTAACTGGTATCCTTCCTACTTTTACGACCACTCAAACCGGTAATCTTAACTCCAGACCTATCTTCGACGTGTTCTAAAGACTGGGATTCATTAAGGTAACGTACGACTTTTTTGAACAGATCGGCACTTTCCAAAACATCCACCAGGGAGGCTTTAGCGATATTGAAGTCATGTGAACCATACACTGAATATATCCTGATGTCTTTTTTACGGGCCTTAACAAGTGATTTCACCGCTCTATCTACGATATCCATATCAGGATGTGGATTGTGAAATAGATCACCTGCGATGATGATAAAATCTACCTCTTCCTTGATACTCTTTTCGATGACCTCTTCAAAGGCTCGAAGATTATACTCCCTTAAAGTGGGATTACGACCGAAAGCTCCAAGATGACAATCCGCTAGATGTGAAAATTTTACCAACTTATATCACCCAAAAAATTCCAAATTCTTCTCTTTCTTCTCTTTAGTGTCCTTTTCAACAACATCATCGAAAAAATCGATCTGTATCGGAACGGCGAATTTAGTGAATATACTGCTGACTATGGCTTCACCTTTATCCAGACTGGCTATATTCTTACTGTCTTTAGAAAGGTCCTGGGCGGCACTACCTATTATCGCGTCCCTTTCACTCTTCATCTCGTTACCTAAGATGATCTTAGTGTTCATATTGGCCAATATCTCCCTGGGTATCATGCTGGAAAGCTGTGTTATAGCTATCAAGCCTACATTGAACTTCCTTCCTTCACGGGCTATCTGGTGGAATACGTTACGTCCTGCACGTTCACCAAGAACACGTGGAGCTTCCTCTATCACAACACTCACAGTCGGTTTATCCTCCAGTTCTCCCATCTCTTTATAGGATTTATACTTTTTAAAGATCTTATCAGTGATGATACCTGCGATCAACAATTCCTTGTCCTGGGGCATAGAACTCGTATCTAAGATGACCTTCTTTCCGTCTTCTACCGCTTTAACGATATCGTTGACTAAACTTTCAGAACCTTCAGTGACGAAGATCTTACCTTTAGGTACAACTTTACCATTTTTAACTCGTAAATCGAATTTGAGTTTCAACTTTCTTTTAAGGGCGTTCATCGTGGCTTCCTGGATACCGTATCCACTTGCCTCTTCATTACTAGCTTTCAACAGCTCAGATAACCAGTCATCTCTAAAATGTGAGTAGAACATATAGACCGCTTGGTTTTGGGCATCGGTGAGGTCGATGGTGCCCTGCAAGTTCCATGGTTTCAGACCAGAAATATTCAATCGTAGATGATAACCACCTTTTGGTGGATTGGGTGAATAGTACATCACCTTCTTATCGAATTTGGGATGATCCTTAGCCCCATATTCATTCCTCCCATAGTATTCATCATGCGGGTCGATGATCAACATTCCACAGTATTCCTTCGGTATCAGATTCCAGAGCATGACTTTTACCAAGTTACTCTTACCTCTACCTGTTGTCGCAGGTATCAATAAATGATGTGAAAGTGCTTCTTTACCGTTGATATAAACGGGAACATCTAAGGTATAGCTTCCACTCCTAACTTTCCCTAGGTAAAGACTGTTTTCAGGTTCTTCCATGAACTCGAAATCCTCTTTAGTTACTCTTTTCAAACCTCCGAAGAAATCGGGTAATATCTTGGGTATCTTTGCATCCCCATCTTTGATGTGAACTAACGGCTTAGCTTTGGCGTTGATAAAATTACGGATCTCTTCCTCCATCAAGGATGTTTCGTCGTAACCCTCCAACTGCATACCACTCATCCTAGCCAAGTCGTTGTTATCCATCAATGACCCGTAACTCAAATCGTGAACCTGTAAGATCAAATCATCGATGGACAGTAGATCACCTATCTCGATGGTCTCTCCGCTTTTCTGCCTTATCCACACGTCACCATATTCTCCTCCTATTATCTGTCCTATCGTCATAACTAACCACATCTCATAATTCACTTAGTTTATCATGGGCGTCTAAGGTGCTGACTTTGTTTTTAAAAGTCCTGCCCATCCTATTGAAACCTACACTTTTTAGATATTCGATCTCTTCATCCGTCACTCTAGCTCTTTTATCAGCATCTACAAGACCGTATGGGTAACCCAAAAATATCGGATCCTGGGCTTGGAATGCCATATATCCAAGTATTTCCTCCACTGGACTGTTCAACTCACGGTAAAACTCTGTTCTGAAAGCATAGTTAGAGTTTTTATGATACTTAACCACCATCATCTCACCTTTATGATCAGGGTGTTCGTTTTCAGCTATAGGATGGTAATACCACGGACCTTCAGAAAATTCAGTCGATAATTCTTGAATCGCTGCCACCAGTGGAAAACCACAGTTAGTCCTCAATGTACAGGTTTTTGCAAGACCCACTAAATGAACGCCATTCTCAGCAACTGAGCTATAAGCTTCTTCAGCGTATTCCCTTTCCCCTTCGACTCCAGTCTGTAAGACACCATCTCTTAGTATGATATCTCCTTCATCTAGATAATTCTTAGAAACGTACTTGATAGCATCCCATTCCAAGTATTTTCTTACAGTATGGCCTGCGTTAACGGGTCTTCCATTTTCCAGCTCTTCCTTTTTTACAACATATCCATCGGACCCGATAGGTATTGAATCGTTGACCTTGATGGATCTTACAGTGATCTCTTCTTCCTGATGATTACAACTCAAGTACAGACTCAGAGGTTCGATATTTTCAACTCTTTTCCTACCCCTAAATAGATTGAAGTATATCCGTAGAAGATGTATGCTCTCAGAGGGTGTTTCGAAGATCTTATTATTACCTCCATCTACACAGCATAATATCCGGTCTTTTTCTTTGAGATCAAACTCTTGAAAATTATCGATTTCTATCGTCTTTGGCTTGTAATATTTCTGTTGACTAAAGTATGGTTTCCCCCATTCGTCGGGTCTTTCATCAAAACCATCTATCAAGTCCCATAACTCACGGATCATCCAATCCCGGTTATGAAATAGAGGTACTTATAATTTGAGTGGAGGGGAGAGTGAAAGTAAAACCTATTTTGGGAATTATTAACAACAAAAATGCCAAATTAAGCAAGCTTTAAAATTATTAAAACTATATAGTCTATTGTTATTTTGTGCAAGGGATAAACTTTATTTATTTTAAAGCTTTACACGATCTGACAACATGGATTTAAAAGAATTCAACCGTCATGCCCGGATCCTGGGAAGGAAGTACGTGCCAGAGGTATTAAACGAGATCTCTAAAAAAGGTTGGATACAGGCCAGTGACCTTTCATCATACATCCATATATCTACTGCTACAGCTGTAACTTACTTGAAAGAACTAGAAGGTATAGGTGTTTTAAAAAGGAAAAAGGTAAAGGGTGAAACAGGTGACGTTTGGAAATATGACATAAATAAAGACAAGATAGTCATGGAAACCACTATATCTGATAACGTCAACAAATAATGATCTTTCATTTTACCGATATATGAGTTGTTTAAAGATAAAAAACATTTAATAAGAGTACAATTCTTTAACCTCTCCATGAGGATAGAATACCCATGCACGGTTATATATCCAGAAGGAGGAAATAAATAATGGTTCAATTACATGACCAAACGTTAAGGGATGCGCATCAGTCCGTTTTAGCGACTAGATTAAGAACAGAAGATATGGTGCCGATATGTGATACAATGGACAAGGTTGGTTTTCACTCTTTGGAAGTGTGGGGTGGAGCCACTTTCGATGCATGTATCAGATATCTAAATGAAGATCCTTGGGAAAGACTCAACACCTTGAGTGAACACCTACCCAACACTCCGTTACAGATGCTGGAAAGGGCTATGAATATCGTTGCATACAGAAACTTTCCAGATGATGTTGTCAAGAAATTTATAAAATTAGCTTACAAGAACGGTTGTGACAATTTCCGGATCTTTGACGCTTTGAACGATCTACGAAACATGAAAGTCCCTATCGAAACAGCAAAGAAAGTGGGAGGACACGTCCAGGGATCTTTGTGTTACACCATCTCACCGGTTCACACCGTAGAACGTTATGTTGAAGATTTTAAAGAATTAGAAAAGATGGGTTGTGATTCTCTATGTATAAAAGATATGGCAGGTATGATCTCCCCTACCCGAGCTTATGATATAATAAAAGGATGTAAAGACGCAGGGATAAAGATACCCATCGATCTGCACAGCCATAACACGTCTGGTATGACAGGTATGGCTTACATGAAAGCATGCGAAGCCGGTGTGGATATTTTAGACACGTCTATTTCATCCCTAACTGGTGCTACAGGTCAACCTCCTACGGAATCTGTAACTGCAGCTTTAAAAGATACAGAATTTGATACAGGTTATGATATGGAGTTGTTGATGGATATCCGCGAATACTTCAATGAGATCTGGGATAAATATAGACATCTTCATCGTAGTCAAGCTTTAAGATTAGATCCTTCTGTGACCATGCATCAGATACCCGGTGGGATGCTTTCGAATTTAGTCAGTCAGCTCGAGAAACAGGGTGCCGCTGATCAGTATGATGAAGTATTGAAAGAAGTTGTAAAAGTTAGAAAGGAGTTTGGTTACCCAACTCTAGTTACCCCGACCTCACAAGTCGTAGGAACTCAAGCTGTGATGAATGTAAAATTCGGCAGATATGAAAGGATCACCAATCCAACTAAAGAATATTTCAGAGGTATGTACGGCAGACCACCTGGTGAGATATCTGAAGAGATGTATGAAAAGATCTTAGGTCCTGATTGGGAAGACGAAGTTATCGATGAAAGGCCTGCAAGCCTTTTGGAACCTGAATATAAGAAAAAGAAAGACGAACTAGAAGATATGGGACTTTTAAGAAAACCTGAGGACGTACTTACATACACCATCTACCCTGATATAGGTTTAAAATTCTTAAAGGGTGAAGTAGAAGCTGAATTCACATCAGACCAACTACCACTTGAAAAACCTGAAGAAAAGAAAACTAAAGAAAAAGAAGTCGTACCACGTGTCAAGTACCCATATAAAGGTAAGGTCAAAGTTGATGGTACGGATTATGATGTAAAGATGAAAGACGAAGGCACTATCCAAGTGAACGGTAAAGAATACAATGTATCAGTTTTATTCCCTGATAAAAAAATAAGACCTGGTTCGTCAAAGGGGAAAACTGAAGCAGGAAAAAATGATGTTCCCTCTGGTGAAGAAACTAAGATCAAGTCTCCTATGCTTGGGACTATAATAGATATCAAGGTCAGTCCCAGTGAAAAAGTCAATGCCGGTGATCCGGTTGCAATACTTGAGGCTATGAAGATGGAGAATGATATATCTGCACCAAAAGATGGGACAATCAAAGAAATACATGTTAAAAAAGGTGAGGATGTCGAAGAAGGTACCCTTATAACAACAATGGTTGGATAAAATGACTCCGATAGAAGTTATATTGATCGGCCTGGGAGTAGTTTTCATCACTTTAGGTATACTAACACTATCAACCTATCTCTTCGGAAGCATAATAAATAGATTCTTTGTAAGTAAAGAGGAGGAAGAGATGGAAAAAATAGCTGCCATCGTAGCTGCAATACAATCGAGGGGGGATCAGTAGATGTTGGAGATAGGTCTCTTTGCACTGACCTGGCAGAGTATAGTTATGATAGCTATCGGTTTACTATTGATATACTTGGGTATAGCAAAAAACATGGAACCACTTTTACTAGGGCCCATAGGTTTCGCTGTGATTCTCGCTAATCTACCGCTTACAGGTATAACTGCTGCCCCAACGGTAGAGGTAGGACCTGGACTCTTGTACATAGTTTATGAGGAATTGATAGCGACTGGTATCGTACCTCTGATAATCTTCTTAGGTATCGGTACGATGACAGACTTCTCACCCTTATTAGCAAATCCAAAAACATTTTTACTCGGTGCTGCCGCTCAAGTAGGGATATTTTTGGCACTTGGACTAGCTATCATCATAGGTTTTGATCTGAATGCAGCTGCTTCCATAGGTATAATCGGTGGGGCTGATGGGCCAACTGCTATATACGCCGCAACAAGACTTGTAGGAGATAGACCCGAGATCATAGCTGCAGTTACGGTTTCTGCATATTCTTATATGGCACTCGTACCGATCATCCAACCTCCGATAATCAAAGCACTCACAACCAAAAAACAGCGTAAGATTAGGATGGGGAAGATGAGGAAAGTCAGTCGGATAGAGAAGATTGTCTTTCCCATCGGTGTGACCATAATAGTTGGATTGATAGTACCTGATGCTCTTCCTCTTGTCGGTATGCTCATGCTTGGTAATCTTTTTCAGGTTTCAGGAGTTATGGACCGATTATCTGATGTTGGAGGTAATGCATTGATGGACATAGCTACTATCATGCTAGGACTTGGTGTCGGTTTCCTGATGACAGGTGATACCTTCCTTCAGTTGGAAACCTTAAAGATATTACTTTTAGGTGTGTTTGCTTTCGCTACAGCTACGGCCGGGGGTACTTTATTTGGCCAGATCTTCTATAAGATATCGAAAGGCAAGATCAATCCCATGATAGGAGGGGCAGGTGTTTCAGCAGTACCCATGGCTTCTCGTGTAGTACAAAAGATGGGTCAAACTGAAGATGCTGGTAGCCATCTATTGATGCATGCAATGGGACCGAATGTAGCCGGAGTGATAGGTTCTGCCACCGCAGCAGGTATCTTGATAGGACTGATAGCGTGATAATATGAAAAGTAAATATTTAAAAAAAGGCAAGGAGAAGGAAATAAAAGAAGTTGATGGAAAATTGTTCCGTCTACTGCAGAAATCAGATAAGATGGAAGCTATTATAGCAGAACTTGAAACAGATGCTGAATCAGATAGGTATTGTCACGAAGGTGAAGAGATACATCTAGTGATTAAAGGAGAGATCGAATACAGGGTTGGTGATGAGGTCTACAACATGAAAGCAGGCGACACTCTTTGGCATCCGTCTGATATCTCGCACAGTGCTAAAAATATCGGTGTTGAAAAAGCAGTATATCTTACTGTTAGCACACCTCCAACGTTCATGTGAGGTCGATTCAAATAAAGATATACAAACTTGACACTACCACTTCCACCAACGACGTGGCAAAAAAAATAGCTAAAATAAAGTCCGATGACTTTGTAGTACGAGCTAACGAACAAACTTCAGGTAGAGGGAGAAAAGGTAGAAGTTGGCTCTCTCCAATAGGAGGGCTATATTTCACTATATGTACAGATTATGACCCACTTCTTTCCATCAAAACCGGTGTTGCTATAGCTAGTGCATTAAAAAAACTCGATATCGATCCATCTTTGAAATGGCCAAATGACGTTCTAGTTAACGATCAGAAGATATGTGGTATACTTATAGAGATCATTGAAAAAAGAGCCCTTGTTGGAATAGGTTTGAACATAGATTCAGAACCTATCGATGACAGTACCAGCATCAAGTCAGTTACTGATAAAAAAAATTCTTCTGAAAACCTGATGAAATCTATTTTAAGATATTTCTACGATGGATCCATCGACGTCTTAGAATCATACCGGCAGTATTCATCCACGATAGGTAAAGATGTAAGGATAGAAACAGCATCAGGGATGATCACTGGAAAAGTTAAAGATATCGATGAAAAGGGAAGGTTAGTTTTAGAGGATGGTACTAAGATCATCTCCGGTGATGTAATACATTTACGACCATCCGATTGATCATCTTTACAATCAAAAAATTGTAATATAGTACTGTAATTTTCATCTATCATGGAATTTAAAACTCCACCTATTGAAGATTACGAACGGATCTTAGAACTTTGGGATGAGGCCGGTCTTCCATACAAACCGGAAGGAAGAGATACTAGAGAGAATATTTCCAAAGAATTAAAAGAACAGCCAGAATACTGGATAGCTGCTTACGCCGATTCAGATAAGCTGGTTGGAATAATTTTCGGGACGGACGATGGTAGAAAGGGATGGATCAACCGTTTAGCAGTGGATAAAGAATATAGGAATCAAGGTATCGGAACTGAATTAGTGAGAAGATTAGAAAATGTTTTCAAAGAAAAAGGTTTCAATATATGGGCTGCATTGATAGAACCCGATAATCCTGAAGGTATGAGATTTTTTGAATACCTAGGTTTTGAAGATGATGAGATAAGATACTATTCTAAACGAGAAAGCGATAAAGTGTGATCAATGAACATCTCTTTCTGCGATGAAATCAGGTTCATCGACTGTTATCTGAATGAATAACACTCCTAACAGTCCTACAAATAACGCCACAAAGAAAGGTATGCGTAGTCCTGCCATGTCAGCTATAACTCCACTCAAGAAGGACCCACTAGCAAAAGCTAAGTTCTGAGCAAAATTATAGACGCCCATACCTTTTCCTCTGTGTCTTGTAGGTGTCAATGAAGAAACAAATGCCGGAAATGATGGTCTAGCCAAGGCCCTACCGAGTGTATAAAATCCAACAGCACCCATTATAAACATAAAAGTTGTAGAAAGACCGATAACTCCGGCAAAGATAGAAGAAAACACACCACCAACTACGATTAACGTCTTCCGGCCGATCCTATCTGACAAACTACCTGCAGGGAACATTATCAATGCCTGAACTATCCCTATCAACGTAAATATCCCAGATATCTGTAGGTCAGATAAAAGTAAAACTTCGTCTCCAAAAAGAGATAGCATCGGCCATACCATAGCCAATCCAAAGAAAACGGTAAATGACCCAATTGTCAAACCCATAAATGTCTTTGGATGAGGTGTGATATTACTCATTTTAAATTTGAGGAATGCGAATGTCTGTCGTCCCTTTTTAGTTACTTCACTTCTAGTTCCAGCAAAAGATTCTTGTATCCCAAAATACAAAAGAATTCCACTTACCGCAGCCAAGGCTGAAGTAAAAAAAAATGGAACTGAAAGTGAATAATAACTAGCGATGACCCCCCCCATTATCGGGCCGGTTGCATTCCCGCTTGCAAATGAAACCGAATAGATCCCCATGGCTTTACCTCTGTCTTCCTCTTTTACAATGTCTCCAATAAAAGCCATAGCTACAGGCCAAACCAGTCCAGAAGCCGCTCCCTGACCTGCTCTATATATCAGAACTTCAGTAACAGAACCTGCTGTACCGAATAGGAACATAACAATCACATAAAGGAACATCCCTCCTACCATTATCGGTTTCCTGCCGTACATATCCGCGGCTTTCCCTCCTATTGGAGCTACAAATATCTTAATAATTGAGAAAAGTCCAAGCATCAAACCGATCTGAGTTCTAGATGCTCCAAAATCCCTAGCGTATATAGGTAAAAATGGCATTATGAGGCCAAATCCGATCATACTTACAAATACTGCAAAACATAAGATCGATAACTGTTTGTATTTTAGCACGATCTTCAGATCAGATAGAACGCTTTTGACTCCGAAGGGTTCATCATGTTCAGAATTAGCCATTTTAATTCACGATAAAACCA
>PULU01000045.1 GCA_003551065.1 Thermoplasmata archaeon
ATCAAAACCTTAGCAGGAGCATTGAAAGAAGCAGACGTTTGGGTCGAGTTTAACGAACAATGGCTCTTATATTCGACAGTATACGATGAAGTGATCGAGGCAAGTGATGATATCAGGTATATCTGTCTTGTAGAGATGAACCCGGACATGATGGTCAGGACCATTGGAAGAGTGGACATGCCAAAATTGGCGAAGTTTTTAAAGATAGCCGCTAAAGAGACAGGTGATGCAAAAAAGATAAAGGTCACGACCCCTGCGGGGACGGACCTGGAATTCGAAAATCATCCTGAAAGACATATGATAGTACATTCAGGAGATATAATGAGAGGAAAGGCCTCCATGCTTCCTGGACAGATAAGTTGGAGTCCCAAGTTCGAGTCTATCAACGGTAAACTGG
This sequence comes from Thermoplasmata archaeon, assembly GCA_003551065.1. Classification (GTDB taxonomy): domain Archaea; phylum Thermoplasmatota; class Thermoplasmata; order Halarchaeoplasmatales; family Halarchaeoplasmataceae; genus Saliniplasma. The sequence continues at coordinate 398 of PULU01000045.1, forward strand.
TCTTCGACGGTTCTTTAGTTCCTCCGATAGGATTGCTGGATAATCCTATAGAATTAACTATAGAGAAAGGAAAAGTCGTAAAGATCGAAGGTGGCAGAGAAGCCCAAGAATTCAAAAATTGGCTTGAAAGTTTTAACGACGAACAGATGTTCAGACTTGCCCATATAAGTTATGGATTCAACCCGGGGGCCAAATTGACCGGTAATATCGTAGAAGACGAAAGGATATGGGGAGGTACAGAATGGGGCCTGGGGAATGTAGGTTCCAAACTGGTACCTGAACAGGAAGGTGGAATACCTGCAGCCTCACATTGTGATGGTATATGCTGCAACTCTTCAGTTTGGCTAGATGATAAACAGTTGCTTGATGAAGGAGAGATAGTTAATTTCTCAGAACTCAAGAAACTGGAGAAAGAGCTCTTATAACCATTCCACCATCTTTTATTTTTTTAGGTACGATCACATGAAAAATGAATTATGTGTAGGGGCTGTACAGTTCAGATATGATGAAGATTCTAAACCTTATTATAGGAAGATAGATGAGATCATTGAATGTGTAGATCTGAGCGAATTAGATCTGATATGTTTTCCCGAACTCTGTGTTTATGGTTTTGATTATAGGCTCATGGAGGAACTCAGAGATGAGGAGGTCCATGAGCAATTTAGATTTTTTCAAGATATGGCCGATAAGAACGATCTGATAGTAGTAGCCGGTTTATTTGAAAGAGAAGGGGATGAAAATTTTGATTCCGTGGTAGTTTTCGACTCTGAGGGAGAGATCGTGCAGAAATATAAGAAGACGCACCTTTGGGGCAGAGAGAGAGATTTTTTTACACATGGTTCTACATTAAAGTTGTTCGAAGCAGACGGGTGGAAAATAGGTGTAGGTATATGTGCAGATCTAGGATTTCCCGAATTATCACGTAAACTTGCCCTGAAAGGTGCAGAATTTATGATCTATCCCAGTGCCTGGCAGTTCCCATACCTGAAGTTATGGAAGCAGATGATCACCGCAAGAGCCGCTGAGAATCAAGCTTATGTTTTAGGAGTTAATGCTGTGGGTTCTGATAACCATTATTGTGGGGGAACTCTACTTACAGACCCAAAAGGAGATATCGTAGAAGAGCTAAAAAGAGATGAAAAGTTTTTATCTCTAAAAGTAGATAAGCAGATGGTCTATGATCGAAGAGAAGAGATAGATTGGTTGTCCATGGTTAGGGAAGATGTTTATAGACATTGAATAAAAAGTAGGAAGTAGATGGATATGGAAAAAAATTACCAACTAAAAACGATAGAAACTCACACAGCTGGTGAACCGACAAGGATCCTTATCAGTGGTATCAATTTGTTTCCTTTTTATGGTAGGAGTGTGGCTGAACAGAGAGACCTCTTTGCTGACAGATATGATGAGATCCGAGAACTATTGATGAAAGAACCCAGGGGACACGATGATATGTTCGGAGCTGTTCCAGTGAAGACCGAGATGGAAGAGGCAGATATGGGAGTTATATTCATGCATACCACTGGGTATCTAGATATGTGTGGGCACGGAACCATCGGGATCGTTACAGCTCTTATGGAGACAAGTTTTTTACAAGAAAAGAAAAATGTCAATATAGAAACCCCAGCGGGTCTCGTAGAATGTAGAACCGTGATAGAAGAAGATAAAGTGAAAGAAGTCAGCGTAAAGAATGTTGATTCTTTTGTGGTCGGGAAGAAAAAAGTCGGATTAGAAATCGAAGATGTCATATCTGATATTAAAATCGATTTGGTTTATTCAGGTAATTTAGTTGGTTTGGTTGATGTCAAGGATTTAGGATACACAGTAGATATCGATGAATTGGAGATTTTAAAGAAGATCGGTATCGAGTTAAGAAATAGATTGAATAAAGAAAATGATTTCATAAATCCATTGACGGGGAATAAAGAAGAAGTTTCTCTTTTAGAATTCTATGAATCTAGAGAGGATGTTGACCGAAACATAGTTGTTTTTGCCGATGGATCCATCGACAGGTCACCATGCGGAACTGGAACCTGTGCAAAGATGACTCTTTTGCTTCACAAAGGAATTTTGGATGTTGATGAAGAGTATCGATATCAGAGTATAATTGGAACTGAATTCAGTGGAAGAATAGTGGATACGGAAAAAAAACAGGGCATCACAGTAGTCAAACCTGAAATAACAGGCTCAGCCTATATAACAGGTAGGAGCACCTATATTTTGGATCCAGGGGATCCTTTGACTGGTTTTAGTCTCTATAAATAAAAAAAAGGTGTGACCTGATATAAGGTCGATCGTTGAAGGGAGTTTACAGATATTCCTCTTCTAGATTCCAGGCATCCATCTCTTCCTGTGGTGGAGATTCGTACCCACCGATCTTGCTCTGTTTCCATCCGAACCTGTTCTTCAACTCTGCCAAGAACTCAGCGTACTTGAAAGGAGCAACAACAGAATCTATGACCGGGACCCCTAGTTCTTTTTGTAATTCTTTGTAGAACCCGAACTGGATAGTACAGCCCAATATAATTACTTCAGCATTATCCTCTTCGATGGCTTTTCGGGCTTCGTTAGTGATCATCTCTGCAGTTTTATCTTCATCTTCATGGAACTCTAAAACTCCTAGACCCACGGTTCGGAAAGATGCCAATCGGTC
>PULU01000155.1 GCA_003551065.1 Thermoplasmata archaeon
AAGCACCTGAATTCAACTTCAAGGAGCAAACGTTAAGAGACTGTTTAGACGAAGTTGCAAGCGAGCTTGACGGAAATGTGTTTTTAGACCACGAAGGCGGGCTTCGCATAAACGATTTTAACGAGTTAAAAAAAGAAATCACTTCGATTGAGTATTATGACAGAAGCTCCAAAAAAGACATAAGCCAATACTCAACAAATTTATCAGCAAACGTTTTAAATGCTGTGCTTTCCAAAGAAGAAAGAGACGAAAACCTCATCGACAGTTGGTTTGTATCGACAAGGACAGAAGATTTACAATGGGATTACGGGCAGAATTTCATACCAACACAAAAGAGGATTTACTCGATGGACAACATTAAAGTCCCCGCATCCTTGCGGTTGGAAGTTTACAGTATGATACAAGGCGATGTTGTTGAAACCCTTGAGGAAGAAACAGAAAGCAAATTCATAACCATTAAGGACGAGGTTGTCGAGGAAAAGTTGGCACAAACTCTTGAATACGCAACAAACCAAGTGGACATTATAATTGGTGACCAACTTTATGCGAACGGTGTTCTTGTATACGAATATGGACGCAAGGGCATAAATTTGCCCGTATATGAGCGTTTATTTTCGGAAACACAGTCTGTTTTACCAATTATACAAAAGAATTTTGGCAAAACCGAAGAGGAAGAAGTTTTAAAGTGGATTGAGGAATACGCCCCCGAATACTACCCGGAAGAGGGCGAAAATTATAATATATCTTTTAGTTCCGGGAACAGAGAGATACATTATCAAAACGAACAACTAATTACGCTTACAAGAAGAATTAACATTAAACTTAATTCCCCAACAACCACAGACATCATGCAAAACAACTTGTCCTTTAAGGCCAAATACGAAGCGCTACATGAAACCGCAAGAATAACACTTGAAAAGGACAACGTTGAGGACAACGCGGTGAAAACATACATACAAGGGAATCAAAGCACAAGAATTGTCGATTTGCCTCGATTTTTGAAAAAGAACAAGTCAAGAGTGGATAGGGTTGGCGCTAACGATCTAAACTTATCAACACGAATAACCGATAGCGACGATATGCTTGAATTGGGCGACTTCTTATTGGAAGACGGAAACAAATACATCGTCACACAAAGAGAGGTTATTGTTTATCAAGATTTTTTGGCCGTAAACTATCAATTAAATAAGAATTTTAACAAATTCAGCGAATTCGTGGGTCTCAACTCGGAGGAACGACAGTGGGAGATTGGCGAAGACGGACGGACAATTGAGCGGAATATGGAGTACGACGAGTACATTTGCATTGAAAGCGGCATACAACCAAGCAGAAACGAGAGTTTAACACTTGACGAGGCAAGTCGTATTAAGTTTTTACGAACTTTCGACCATACGTTTGAAGACAACGAGCCATATAATCACGCAGTATTAAATAGCGAAGAAGAGATTAAGTTTGACGAAGAGGACGGGCCTTTTACTACAAATCGATTCATGCTACCTTTACAAAAAACTGCTGGCGCAAACGTTATTCAGTTTTCAACTTCTTTGGAAGGGAACGCTTCGTTGGGGGACTACATCGAAAGCAACTTGATATTCTTTGGTTTAGGCGGAGAAGAATTGCTGAATACTCCTGCCGTATTTACGGATTTTTCAGGAAGAGCGGAAAACTTGAAGTTTGAGTTTGCCTCAATTCCTCAATACTATTTTGAAGACGTAAGCGATTATGAACGTTTAGGAAAGTTTCATCCCATCATGACCACAGAAGCGGAAAATTTATGGGAACAGAAGACGGCGAGAATCACAGCGGATACAAAGTGTTTCAAAGATAATAGAGAGGTTATTTCTTTTGCATTAAATTATCATATTTTCCCAGAAGGAGAAAACGTTATCATTGGTAACGCTTTGTCAAAGAAAAACCTATTAGTCAAAGAGGGTGGTAATCAAGGCTGGAAAATCCGTTACTACGACGAGGATGTGTTTTTCGGGGGAAGAGACAAGGAGATGATTAACAAAGAACACATTTTAGAAGAAGACTTTGAAGCTACAATTGATGAAGCCAACCAAAGAATTGAGATTACAAGCCACAACATAGGAGGATATCCACAATACGCTATCGTTGACGAAGGCGGGAGGACCGTTTTAATCAACCGAGATGGCAGCGAAACACTGACGGTACATTTTGACAACATGAGAAAAGGCGTGACATTTAATCCCTTTGAGGTTGTGTATGAGAACATTTCGGTAGCGTTGGTTGAAGTAAGTTACACGTCCGCCGTCGTCTCAATTTATAATCCGTTTGATTATCAAATTTGGGTTGAAGAAATCACCACAGGAGAAACGAGGTTGCTGAATGCGGAAGAATCCACAACGACAACATTCACCGATTTAAGCACAGACACAATGTATGAATTCAAGTTTCAAGTCACAACCCCGGAAGAACCCGTTTTGCCGAAAGTTCCTCTTTACTTCAAAACACTATTTGCCGACCCCATTGAGGAAGAAGGCGACATCACCATTGACGGTATCGAGTTTGAAGCGCACACATACTTCACGGAAATGCTGGACGGTGAAATTACTATTGACGGCATAGGTTTTGAGGCGCACACAGTCTTCACGGAAATTTTGGACGGAGAAATCACCGTTGACGGTATCGAGTTTGAAGCGGATACGGATTTCCCCGAATTGACTTTTGAAATTTACCAACAAGATCAGTTCCCTGGTGGTGCAAGAACGAACACCGTAATAGTACCACAAAATTACGAAGTGTGGGTGGAACTGTCGGGCGCCGACAGCGATACGAACTTTGAGGTTCACATAAACGGTGTCGGACAAGGAAGCAACGTATCAACGCATAGTTTATCTGCTGGAGACGAGTTTGAAATTCGCTTTTCCAATTCAGAACGGGCGGATTCATTCACTGTTCGAGTTTGGGATGACGTCGAGAATGAAATTATCACACAAACAAGTATTGTTATTGACGAACCGCTTATAGGATAAAAAAGGAGAGATATTTATGGGACTTTACGAC
>PULU01000111.1 GCA_003551065.1 Thermoplasmata archaeon
CAAGATGTTGATGGTTTCTACGATTTTAAGAACAAGTATGAAAAAGCTTTATCTGGTAAAAGATCTAAAAATAAAGTCATCGACTCTTTTATAGAACTTCAGGATCGTAAAGGTTTCGATACCGACTGGATCCAGGCATTCTTCCATTCCATGGAATTGGATATCACCAAGAGTAGATACGAGACCATCGACGAACTCAAGCAGTACCTCTACGGTTCGGCTGAAGTCATAGGTTTGATGATGGCCAAGATATTGGACCTGCCAGAAGAATCTTACATGCCTGCTAGATATCTCGGTAGGGCCATGCAGTACGCCAATTTTATAAGGGATATCGAAGAGGATATGTTATTAGGTAGACATTATTTCCCTGCCTCGGATCTTGAGGAATTCGGTTTGAGCTCTTTGGAGCATTCAGAAACTCGTTTCAAGAAAGATGATTTTTCAATCTTCATGGAAAAACAGGTGAGAAGATACGACAGATGGCAGGAGATAGCTGAAGATGGATTTAGATACATACCCAAGAGGTATCTGATACCTATAAAGACATCTTCAGATATGTACAAATGGACCACTCAGGGTATCAGAAAAGAACCTTACCTGGTTTACGATAAAAAATTGAAGCCCTCCAAAAGTCGGATCATCGCTAAAGGGATGATGAATATATTTCAACCGAAAAAACATGGAAATTGAAGGGAGAAGGTGAATGTTTGAGAAAGTAAGGTACGCTTTTAAAACATCTAGATTTCGCTTTTGGATCTATACCGGCGGTACTTTTGTTATCGGTTATACTCTTGGAGCAAGGAATATCAGTGATTTTTATGAGTTACAGTATTACATCTATCTGTTCTATTTCTTCATACTTGCGAACATCTTCATCTACGGTGTAAACGACCTGTTCGACATGTCAACTGATAAAAACAATCCGAAGAAGGAAGAAAAAGAGACTAAATTAGCTGAAGAGAATATTCAAGATCTTAAAATTATTTTATACTTTACAACTGCTATCAGTCTGGTTTTGATGATATTCCAGGAGAATTGGATACAACGTTTTGTTTTCTTTGGATTTCTCTTTCTATCCTATTTCTACAGCGCAAAACCGCTACGGTTCAAAGGGATCCCCATACTCGACTTCTCTTCAAATATGTTGTACATAATGCCCGGAATATTCGGGTATGTCTTGGTGGCTGATTCTTTACCTCCACTGTTATTTGTGATAGCTGGTTTTGCTCATATATCTGCTATGCATGTATTTTCAGCGGTACCGGATATAAAGTACGATAGAGATGCCGGTATCAGTACCACGGCTACAGTCCTAGGAAAGAAAATTTCTCTTGTACTATGTACTGTATTTTGGAGTGTATTGGTTATCATCGTGTTGTATTTAGCTGACTTTCATCCTATTAGTTTACTGGTTCTGATCTATCCGTTGGTCCCGTTTTCCCTGTTGCTGTTCAGTAGATTGAAGATCGAAAAGATCTACTGGACGTTGCCCTACATAAATACGAGTCTAGGAGGTTTACTTTTCCTTGCATTATTATATACGAACATCCTTTAAGGTAAGAATATGAAGAAGGAAATAATCGAGATCCCTTACGATACCGAGGCTACATTCTTATCTCGTGAGAATCGATTTTTAGGTAAGGTTGAGATCGAGAGATCCGAGGAAGTAAAACTAGTTCATGTGAGAGATCCAGGTAGGCTCAAGGAGGTTCTTTACGAAGGTAACGAAGTACTCCTTAAAAAAGTAGATAAAAAGGATAGAAAGACGGATTACGATCTAGTGGCTGGTAAAGTCGGCGACGATTGGATCTTGGTCAATTCCGGATATCACAGGATGATAGTAGAGAAGATCTTTGAAGACGATGAGATGAACCCGATAAAGGGTATGGATTCCTTCAAAGCGGAGCAGGATCTTGGGGAAAGTCGCATCGATTTTTTAGTAGACCGGAATGGTAGTAGAGTTTGGATCGAGGTCAAGGGATGTACTCTAGCTAAAGACGGTGTAGCACTGTTCCCTGACGCTCCTACGACCAGAGGTAAAAGGCACTTAGAGGAGTTGATCAAGGTAGAGGATGATGCTGCTGTGATCTTTTTGATATTCAGACCCGATGCCGAGTGTTTTTTACCTTATAAAGAGAGGGATCCCGATTTCAGTTCCACATTTTACGAAGCTATGGACTCGGGTGTAGGATTCCATGCAGTACAGATGGAGTATATTGATGGAGTGCTGTATTACAAGGGTGAGATCCCGATCTGTGGGAAAGGTTGAGTGTGATTATACAAGTTCTTTTTTCTATGGATTATCGGATAGATAAAAAGATCAATTCTTGGATTTTTCTTTGTATTCAACATCTAATCCGATGTTATATATCTCATCTAACATCTCTAAAGCTGGTTGGAAATTTAATTCATATTTTTTTGCCCACTCGATAGTATTCTTTAAGGTTTCCACTGATGCATTTTCTACCCAATCTGATTCGAAATCTTTTACAGGGTATAAGACAAAATAGATATTATTTCCACCTCTTTTTTTGATATTATATTCTATGTTGAAACCTTCAAAAAAATCTTCCCATTGGCCTAAATCTTTTTCCAATATCTTAATGAATATTGGGTAGTCTGTTTTGCTCCGTGCGATCTGGTATCCACCTTTAGTCCAAATAAAGACCGCGTCTATCTTTGTAAACCCATATCTCATGCCTGAAAAGTTGGGCAATATATATGCATCTTCCAAATCTAATTTTTTTTGAATCAATGCTTTACCTAACTGCTCAAATCTCTCTAATATTTCTTTGTCGATAATCTTTATACCTTTATTTATTTCGATGATATCTAACTCTTCTAATTCATTCACCCATTTGTGTGTCCATCCATATGATGAACCTATCTTTTTAGATAACTTTAATATCGAATCTCCTTCTTCTAAAGCTAATGATATCTTGGCAACATGGGGATTGATCAATTCTATCATTAAATTATCACTATAATGATAACTATATTTATA
>PULU01000142.1 GCA_003551065.1 Thermoplasmata archaeon
ATATATCGTCCCCATCATATGTATATCTGTTAGTCGAGATGACCTCTCGGCGACTTGGTTCAAACTAGCGGTAGGTGTCCGCTTTAACAAAAGTAAGCACGAACCATCTACCGACGTAAAATGAGATAACTCTGAATTGGTTCGCCCAATAGGAGTAACGGTAGCGTGGGACTGCCTTCGCCCGTCGGTCGTAAACCTTAGATGACCAAAGGGGCAGGATGTTTTCATTCTGTCGGTAGGGAAGCCCCACGGCTCTGCTGTGTGGGAGAATGTCACATGTGCAGGACTTATTGAAAAGTTGAAATGGAAAAAGGGAACATATTGTTGATAACAGCAGATTCCCTGCAATGGGGCTCGATCTCTGATATGCCACATCTGGAAAATTTTGCCGATAAACAGACCAAGAGTTTGAATTATGGGATATATCTTATTACAATCTAGACATCCTAAAGGAGTTCAAGAAGAAGCTGGATATACGATAGTAAATTTAGAGTCGATCTTTTTTGATAGTGTTCATGGTGTACCAAAAGAATAATTTAATCTCAAACTATATCTATCCGATGATGAAAGTCCTTCACGTCTGTTCCGAAGACGCTACTCCCATGCAGAATATCATCAAACTATATAAGAAAAAGTTCAAGAAGAAGAACGTCCAGATCGATATGAGTTTTGGTGATAAGTCCGTAAAGGGATACGATGTAGTGCATGGACACTATGCTTTGACAAAGCCTATCATAGATGCGAACAGAAAAGCTAGAAAAAATTCCATACCGTTCATACTGCATTCCCACGGAAGCGATGTTCGAAGGATCATGGGTAAAGGTGCTGTAAAACTTCCCTTCCATCACCGCTGGATATCAAAACATATCAGGAAAAAATCTGATATGGTATTGTTAAGCACTCCTGACTTGGAAGAGTGGGCAGAGGGGATCTACGTTCCGAATCCAGTCGACCTAGAGATGTTCAAACCTTTAGATGTAGAAAAGACCGGTAAGATACTCCTTCTAGGTAGGTTCACCGAAGGGGGAGGGATCAAGAAAGTTCTAGATCCTGAGAAACGGTACGACTGCATAAACTGGGGGAACGATATCAGGTTTCCAGATAATGTTGATACTTTACCTTTTTTAGAGCATGATGAACTCCCGGAACTGTTGAATCGATACGAGATGATGATAGGGCCTATGGTAGATCCGGTTTCCTTAGCTAGATTAGAAGCCATGGCCTGCGGACTGAAAACTTATACGGACTTTCCGAAGAAATATACTAGTTATTACGGTTTCGAAAACCCGGATGAAGTCAAAGATCCGAGAAAATTCGTTGAAAAATATCACGATTCAGATAAGATCACTGGATACTTACTCGACATCTACGAAAGTTTGGTTTGAGCTCTACTGTTCACAGATTATATCGACTATCTTTTTACCGGCATCCCCTTTCCCATAGGGACCTTCTTTTGGATCCCAGTTCTCTTTGTTGAACTCCTTGATCCTATGTAATATCTCTTCATCATCGGTTCCGACGATCTCTGCGAAGTCCGCTTCAACAGCTTCCGGTCTCTCCGTGGATTTCCGGAGTACGAAAACCTTCTTCTTGATATTCGGAGCGGTAGCTTCCTCCTGGATACCGCCGGAATCCGTCAAGATATATTCACAATCTCTCATAAGAACTAAGAACTCAAGGTAGCCCTGGGGTTCAACTAATTTCATACCTTCGATGTTTTTTAAGCGGTCGTAGAGATCAAATTCCTTGAACATCTTCTCGGCCCGGGGATGTATCGGGTAGATCTGTGGAGTATCTAGGTTTTCGAACACGTTCAACAGACCCTTTAGAATCTCTTTATCATCGACATTCTCAGCCCTGTGAGCAGTGACTAACACATACTCATCTGGAAGTTCGAAATCGAACTCCGCTTTCCTTTCAGCGATCTCCATGTTCTGTAAACAGGCGTCGATGACGGTGTTGCCCGTTACATGGATGTCACCCCATACACTCTCACTTCTAAGTATCTCTGCACTGTTTTCAGTGGGAGCGAATAGTAGATTTGAAGCGTGGTCGGTCAACCTGCGGTTGTACTCTTCGGGCATACGGTAATCATAACTTCTAAGTCCCGCTTCGACGTGCCCTACGTTAAGACCCATCTTGATACCGGCTAGTGCCCCCGCTAGTACGGTATTCGTATCCCCCTGAACCAACACGGTCTGGGTATCAAGTTCTTCGAAGGCTTTTTCCAAACCAATCAGGGCATTACCGGTCTGTTCCCCCTGACTACCTGAACCCACACCCAAGTACCGATCCGGTTCTGGTAGTTCCAGTTCTTCGAAGAATATCTCGGAGACTTCATGATCGTAATGCTGCCCGGTATGTATTATATCGTAATCTTTACCTCGTTCCTCCAGTTCTCTGATTATCGGACTCATCTTGATTATCTCAGGTCTCGTCCCTACAACCACGGCGATCTTCATGATCTAAACGAATGTTTACTGGTAAAAAAGATTATTGATTTATCACACAATTATTAAGTAATATATCTCGTTAATTCATCTGATCTATATAGGATGTGTTGATGATGAAAGAGGCAGTAATAGTCGAGGGTGTTAGAACACCACAGGGAAAATTTGGTGGATCGCTTAAGTATAAAAGTGCAGCAGAGTTGGGAAGTATTGTCATTAAGGGGTTGTTTGAAAAGCTGAAATCTAGACCTGCTGTTTCCGATACCAAAAAAGCTTACTCGCCTAAGAAATTCAAAGATATCGGCCTTTCAGAAGTGGAAGGAAAATACTCGGATTGGGATGAAGGATTAGAGACCATCCATCTAGATGAGGTTATCTTAGGGAATGTACTCCAAGGAGGCCAGGGGCAGAATCCTGCTAGACAATCCGCTATAATCTCGGGTTTACCCGTAGATGTACCGGCTTTCACCGTCAACAAGGTCTGTGCTTCAGGTATGAAATCCATAGAACTGGCAGCACAGAAGATCTGGACCGGAGAAGCCGATTCCGTTATAGCCGGTGGCATGGAAAATATGAGCAGTGCTCCTTACGTCCTTCCAAAAGCTAGATGGGGGTATCGTATGAGTATCGATGGTCAAGGTGAGATGACAGATATGATGGTCAAAGACGGTCTTTACGAAATATTCTACGACTGTCACATGGGAGTTACCGCAGAAAATTTAGCCCAAGCCTACGATATATCAAGGGAAGAGCAGGATCGGCTGAGTGTTGAAAGTCAGAACAGGGCTAAAAAAGCTCTTAAAAACGACATATTCCAGGACGAGATAATTCCGGTACCACTTAGAGATGGTGAGATTAAGAAGGATGAGAATCCACGTGATACAAATCTAGAAGCATTATCAAAACTCCCACCGGTGTTCAAAAAGGATGGAACTGTAACCGCTGGAAATGCGTCATCGATCTCAGATGGTGCCGCCGCTATTTTGATCACATCTAGAGAATATGCTGAGGAGAACGGACTGGATATAATAGCATCGATATTGAAATCCACATCCGGTGGACTCGATCCGAAGTATATGGGCCTAGGACCGGTTGTATCCACGAACAAACTATTCGATGAAGTCGAGTACAGTGAGGACGATGTTAACGTTATCGAAGAGAACGAGGCCTTTGCAGCACAGATATTAGCTACCATGGAAGAGATGGACACACCGAAATACGGTGTAGGTATGAACGAACCCGGTAGTGAACGGATCAATCCACACGGTTCAGGTATATCACTTGGACATCCTATCGGATGTACCGGAGCTCGGATAATGGTGACCTTGATCCACGAGATGGTTAGGAGTAAAGAAGACCTAGGATTTGCCAGCCTGTGTATCGGCGGGGGTATGGGGATGTCCATGCTTGTAGAAAGAGGTTAAAAACCTTAATGATAAATAGTTTGAAAAAAATAATATGATTGGAGTGAGATAAGATGGAGATAAAAAAGATCGGAGTGTTAGGCGCTGGTACCATGGGTCATGGGATAGCCCAGGTACTAGCTCAGAACGGTTATGATGTAATTATAAGGGATATCGAAGAGGATTTACTTGAAAAGGGTATCAGTTCTATAGAACGTTCACTGAATAAAGCCATAGAAAAAGATAAGATCACAGAATCCGAAAAGAACCGAACCTTAGATCGGATCGAAACCACCGTCGATTTAGAGGATTTACAAGATTGTGAGCTCATAATAGAAGCGATAGTAGAGAACGCAGATATCAAGAAAGAAGTGTTTCAAAATCTGGATAATATCTGCCCTGAAGAAACTATATTCGCATCGAATACTTCTACGATCCCGATAACTGAGATGGCCTCTTCCACGGATAGGCCGGAAAAGTTCATCGGAATGCATTTCTTCAATCCGGTCACTATGATGAAATTGTTAGAAGTTATAAGAGGTCTAAAAACCGATGACGAAACAACCGAGATCATCACTGCTCTTGCAGAAGAGATCGGTAAAACACCCGTTCAAGTAGAGGATTCGCCAGGATTCGTCGCAAATCGATTATTGATACCGATGATAAACGAAGCTATTTTCACACTCCATGAAGGAACTGCATCAAAAGAAGATATCGATAAGGTCATGAAGCTAGGTGCCAATCATCCTATGGGACCACTCCAGTTGGCGGATCTCATAGGTTTGGATACAGTTCTACATATCATGGAAGTTTTATACGAAGAATTCGCAGATCCGAAATATAGACCATGCCCACTACTAAAAAAGATGGTAAGAGCAGGTAATTTAGGTAGAAAAACCGGGAAAGGATTTTACGATTATCGATAGAGGATGATACTATGATAGAACTTGAAAAAGAAGATGAGATACCTATCGTAAAACTGGACAACCCTCCCTTGAACGCCATCTGTACCGAACTTTTAGACAGCTTAGAAAAAACCTTGGACCTTTTAGAAGATGATGAGGGTATTAAAGTAGTCATCATCGAAGGTGTAGGAAAAGCGTTCGTAGCCGGTGCTGATATTTCTGAAATGAAAGACATGTCCCCGGAAGAGGCTGAAGAATTCTCAAAAAAAGGACAGGAACTCTTCAATAAGATAGAGAATTTCCCAGTACCTGTCATAGCGGCTGTTGATGGGTACGCTTTAGGTGGGGGGATGGAATTAGCCATGGCCTGTGACATGATCGTAGCCTCGGACCGATCTGTTTTTGGTCAGCCTGAAGTGGGATTAGGTATCATTCCAGGTTACGGTGGGACACAAAGATTACCTCGTATAGTAGGTCACAAAAAAGCTAAAGAGTTGATATTCACCGGTAAGAAGATCGATGCAGAAGAAGCGTATGAGATCGGGTTGATCAATAAATTGGTAGATACTGAAAATTTTACAGATGAAGTTATGGAACTCTCTAAAACTATCTCAAAGAATGGTCCTTTAGCTGTAAAATATGCTAAAGAAGCTATTAACGAAGTATCTCATCTTGACAAGGGCTTTGACAAAGAGGTCGAGATGTTCAAAAGGTGTTTTGAAACTCAGGACCAAAAGATCGGTATGGATGCCTTCTTAAATAAAAAAGAACCAGAATTTAAAGGAAAATAAAAAAAGGGTTTTTTACCAGGGTCTTCTTCTCTTCTTTCTTTTATGCTGGTAGTAGAAGAAACCTGCGATTATTCCCACGATTAGCAGTATGATTAAAGCTGAATATATCGTGTGCATCGTATCATCGGGGATGTAAACGTTCTTCTCAAGAATCAACTCGTCTTTGTTGAAATCATTCTCTTCTACGAAACCATAGTCAACCCAGACCTCCAACTCGTGCTCGCCAGAACCGAGATTTTCTTTGGACCAATTGAATTGTATTTTCCGTTCACTATTAGCCTCCAATCGACTAATACGCATCGTTCTTTTTAGTTCACCACTTACGAACAGGCCTACTTTTAGATCCTCGATATCCGTATCGGTGGGATTGTTCACGACTACAGAAGTTTGGGTCACCTCTAGTACATTCACTTCCAATATCTGTACATCTTGTCTAGTTTCATCATCTCCGAAACATGTTCCTTCGAACTCTATCGAAACCGTTCCAGGCTCTACAGCTGTCATCTCGACTGTGAATGTGTTACTGGTATTGGATTCTTGTGTCCTCGGTGCAACTGACGCTTCTCCTTCGATCACATCTGCGTTCAATGTCCAGTTCTCAGCATCTTCACCGAAATCACCGCCTATGGTGACTTCATAGATATTGTCCTCGTCGACAAAGACCTCATCTTCTCCAGTTATCTGTATATCGACACCTCTGCTGGAATATTCCTGAGAGGTCGTCACCCCTGAGAAAACCATAGAAAAAAGGAGCAAAGATGTCAAAAGGATCATCGGTAAGAATCTTTTTAGATCCATCTAGATCCACCTCTCTTTTTTCATGACATATAGGGCTATAGAACCGATCAGTACCACGATAAATGCCCACTGCCACGTTTCTAGTGAAAATTCAATCCTGTCGAAGGATATGTCTATCCCTACTAATTCTGCTCTATCAGGTTCACTTGCAAGTGTCGGTATTTCAGCTCTTATCGAGGTAGAATCAGATGCTGAACGATCGTTTACACTAGTAGCTGAGATAGTAACTTCAACGTCTCTTCTGGGATCACGTCTAGTTGGTTTTAAGGTAAGTGTTATTTCTCCGTCTTGTTGTTCCCCAATAGTAATCTCTTCATCGGATAAGGTCGCATTCCACCCTCTATTAAAGAGCTCATCTCTGTTCAATATATTCAATTTGAATTGGTCTTCTAGGTTCCCGGTGTTTCTAATATCTATAGTGTACTGTAATGTACCTCCTCTGAAGGTTTTCTTTTCAACTTCCGGTATCACATCGACTCCGTAAACTGGATCTATCTGGAATGGGATCTCCTTTTCCTCCATCTCTTCTGAATTTAGAGAGGATACCTCAAAACTTATCGGTGGATGTTGTGCGCTAGCTTCCTCATCTACGTGTACAACGAGTTCGACCGTCTTTGTTCCTCCAGCGCCGACTTCGAAGGTTTGCGGGGAGAACTCTATATCCCATACTGCTTTCTCAGCCGACATCTCGAATTCGTCTCGAACATTCCCGGTATTTGTGATTTCTACATCTAATCTGACTTTTTCACCTTGTGATGCTCTTATAGTTGTAACATCTCCAATCTTGATACCGTATTCTTTTACCAATCTGAGGTTGAGATCCACTGTTCTGCTAGATGTGATCTCTATCTCTCTAGTATGACGATATGTATTCTCACCTATTGTCTTTTCAGAAGTGATCTCGTAATGATCTCTAGGTAGGACTATCTCATAATAACCTAAAGAATCCGTTGATATGCTCTTTTCGGCCCTATCTTCCGGTCTTTGGAATCTGATTTCGCTTTCCACACCGGTACCTGCCCGTTTTACTCTTCCTTCCACCAGAGAAGCACGTCTAAGCTCTATGTCTAATTCTTCGTCCTCTTCTCCCATAGCGAAGGTTTCAAAGAACGAATAAAGTCTAGCTCCTCTGTAAGAAACATATATAGTATAGAGTCCTTGGAACAATTCGAGATCAAATTCACCGTTTTCGCTTGATGTGGTGGACGTTGAAACCGCTTCAGGACTATTGGCGATGAATTCGATGTCAACATTTTCTACACCAACGCCATCCACTGATACTCTTCCTGACAGTGTTGCATTGTACAGTTCCCTGTTAAGATGTATCCTAGTAGAGAGTTCTTCAGCATATCTTACTTCATTGTAGAAGTACCTAACTTTACTCAGGACACCTTCTTCGGGTTCTTCTTCGATGAAGTCTATATTGAGTTCATATTCTCCTTGACCCAATGTGAAAGAAACTTGTCCTTCTTCATTGGTTTCGTTGGTATAAACAAAACCACTTTCTTTGTTCTCCAATTCGATGGTAACACCGGATTTCTCCATACCTTCGTAATCTATTATTGCGGAGTATTCGTAAACATCTTCCAATAAAATCTCTATGTCTCCTGGCTGCTCTAGATCAAAACTAGTGTGTCCTATTAATCCTTCTTCGAGATTCGCGGCTTTCAGGCCATAACTACCTGGTAATAGATATACTTGGAAATCACCATCTGTTGTGATGGTTTTGGATTCAGGACCGATAAAGGTCACATCTCCTTCAATGATATTGTTGTCCATATCTTTCAGTACACCTTCTAATAATAATTGTTCTTGGAGGTGGATGTCAAATTCCTCATCTTTGCCTGGCTCTAATTCTATTTCCTCTGAGAAGTGTAATCTCCTGTTTCCCGCGTCAAAGGTTTCATCTACGATTATATCATAAACGCCGGGTTGAAGACTAACAGAATACTCTGAATCCGTGAACACTGTTTCCTTATCTACAGCTCCACGACCGATGGCTTCAAATTTCACAGGTAGATCTTCTGGTACGTAAGTATCGTAATGTATCTCTCCGGATATATTGACATCTTCTGCTGAGAGCGATATTTGTTGTTCGAAATCTGTTTGAGGCATATATTCGATCTCTTTAGTGACAAATCCATCTGCGGAAAATCGGATAGTAGATCTTCTTTCAGGAACTATTATCTCATATTCTCCCTCTGGAGAAGTTCTACTCTTCGAGATGCTCATACCGTCTATCAAAGTCTCTATTTCACTTCTTACACCCATAAATTCAGGTCCGATAGCTTCTTCTTTGAATTCTCTTGAAACTGTTCCTGATAAAACATTTCCAGTCTCAGGAGTCATGTCCAAATTTGTATCCCGATCCACTGTAATACGATCCATGGAAACAAGAGTTCTATACGTTTCGTTCTTCCAACCATAGACATCATAAGTACCGGGGATCAGGTGTGTGCTGAATCTTCCTTCAGAGTTTGTTATCAAAGATATTTCTTTACCTGATTCGTGTGTGAATAAAACATTGTATGATCCTTCAGGCGAGTCTTCGTATAGTACATCTCCCTTTACTCTAAATGCTTCTTTGAATTCAGCGGTGATCTCTTCTTCAGAAGGTATAGTTATCAGATCCATATATACGAATGCTTGACCACCGGTCAAAGTTTTACCGTATAACCTGTATTCATCATCAGGCAATCTTACGGAAAATTTGCCGTCAGGATCTGTTCTAACTGTGGTTCTGAAGTCAGGGTCACTCGTACTCGTTATAGTGATACGCTGACCGCCCAATGTTCTCCCATCCAATTCCGCAACACCTTCTATGAACTCACCAGGGATGATGTAAATTGTTATGTTCTTTTCTCCTTCCCGTTCCATATTGAACCTGAATCTACCTTCTTTTAAAGTGAATTCTTCAGTCAAAATCCTTAGTTCATAATTTCCAGGAATCAAATTGTCTATTTGATAGGACCCTTCCCTTTCTATGGTCTTCTCATAGAGCTCACCTATTTTTTCATGGTAAGTTTCCAATGCTATCTCTTGAGATGGATCTATAGTTTCATGATATTCAACATTGACGGTGATATCTCCTGTTACTATCTTCAGATCTTCTGTTTTAGAATCACCGGGGTCCAATTTTATCTCATCTATATAGTCGACTCCATCGACATCGGTTTCCAATGAATAAACACCAGGGGCTAAACCGCTGAACTCGAAATAACCCTCAGATGTCTCCATCTCGAATGTTCTTCCAGATCTTTTATGGGTGAGTTCGACTATACCGTCGATGGCTGTATCATTTTGAGGATTATATTCCGATGTTTCATCATTATCGATGAATATATGTCCGTCTATCTCAGCACTATCCACTTCAAAATCTTTTTCGATAAGATAATCCCATCTACCATCACGATTCCTATCTATTTCCCTTCTCGCGGCCATCTCATCTGTTACTTCGAATTCGTGTATACCTAATTGTACTTCTCGAGTCTTTAGGACTGGTCTATCTAGATTTCCTTGACTCACGATCATCGTGTTGTCTCCAGGAGGAGCAATTGCCCGATAATACCCGTCATCATCAGTTGTAGTTACATGGCTGGGAGTCATATGTTCATCCAATATCGTAACGGATGCACCTGGGATAGGTTCTCCATCTTCGGTTTCCACATGCCCCTCCACTATAGCTCCATCATAAAACTCTAGGAAGACTACACCTTGGGTCATATACGCTCTTCCACTCAGATCTACAGTACCTATCTCTTCACGCTGTTTCTCTACAGCTTCCTCATAAGAGATAGCTCTCCAAGCATCGGTGTGATTCTGGAAGTCTTCATATGGGTTGAAATAGGCGGTCCGATATGCCATCTTGAAGTAGGTCATATTCCATCCAGGCATCGGTGGAGCATCCATGTCGTCTATACCGGGGATACCTTCCTCAACGGGTTCTTGTCCTGGCATACCCATACCAGGGTCCATGCCAGGATCTTCCATATCCATATCACCTGGATCCATCTCGATATCACCAGGATCTTCCATATCCATATCACCTGGATCCATCTCGATATCACCATCGGGGTTGTCAGGATTCTCCCCATCCATGGTAAGGCTACCATGTGTCTCTTCATTTTCTGAGTTGTCAGGATTCATTTCTGTGGTATCTGTTTCCTTTTCAACCATAGAAAGACTATTGGTTTCTAGTCCCTCATCGGGATTGTTTGTCCCTTCCATCTCCATGTCACCTGGATCCATCTCCATGTCACCTGGATCCATCTCCATGTCACCGGGGTCCATTTCGAAGTCACCTGGATCCATCTCCATGTCACCTGGATCCATACCGGGGTCCATACCGGGATCCATACCAGGATCGATTCCATCCGGACCTACTTCCTGGATGCCATACCCTGCAAATGTTCTGTAAAGAGTTGTATTGAAGAACATGGGTTTATGTTCGATCCGTTGGTCCACTATCTGAGCTCCTTCCGGTATATCATCTGGATCAGAATATACATTTTGTTCAGCATCTATGAAATTGATATCGTAGAAGTCTATCGGTGTTCTCATACCGTGTGAATCATCTATCCTATGTCCTGAGAGTTTAGCAGGCGCATAAAACACACCCGTTTGTCTTCCAGAAATCGGGAACAACCTCGTATCTACAGCGAGGTATTTTATCCTGTCATCGAGTTCTAAACATATCTCCCTGTAAAGGTCTGCAAGGTCATGAACACACTCGTAGGATAATAGCCCCATAGTGTAAGCATATTTCGTATTTTGAACATCTATATCTTCTGCTCTGGGATGGTATCTATCAGGGTTCGAAAGTACCTCTTCTCTATAATAATCATCTCCAGGATTCTTCATAGCCCTTTCAAGGTCTTCGGTTTTTTCTTCTCCGATATGCCTGATCAGGATTTCCCTGATGTTATCACCGAATTCTCCTCTTTCTCTCAACTCTTTCTCAAGCATCCTCACATTCAAAAGAGCGATGGTTTCGGATTCGTTCTGGGCCATCAAAACGTTGCCTGCAAATCTGAAAGCTGTCTGGAAGTTGTCCGCTACCGAAGGATGTTTTCCTTCGCCTGCTGCCTCGAAACCGTAGTCCCACCAACTCAGGAAACCAGGTCTATCTTCAGGTCTAAGGTCGGTGTTCTGATCACTTAACCAACTCCATGCTGCGGGCCAGTAATCACCAGGATCATCTAGAGAATATCCAAAGGCTCCTAGATACCAGGTATCTCTTTCTTCTACATCATACTCTGGTGGTCTCAAGAACTCAGGTAAACTATGGTATATCTGATCATCAAATTCTCTTTTCCTTTCGAATGGTATTCCAGCATCAAATGCATGTATCGTATTCGGTAGAAATATCAAGAAAAGTACTATCAATATTATAGATATGTGTTTGATCTTGAAAGCCTCATATATGCCTTTAAAAGTACTTCCTTTATAGGTTTTGATCCGCCATGCAACTTGTGGGAAATCTGCTTTATCAACTGCTAATGCAATAACCCATCCTGCTGGAATAGCGAAAGCCGGCGCCGCGTTGAACATGAAACGACCAGCGGATACTGCCATATATAGAGCAAATGCTGTCCAGATAAGAACGAATATGAAGGCTGGATTCCATCTCTTTTTTAGATGCCAGATAGCTAGACCTATCCCTGTTAATGTCAGGAAAAATGTTAGTACACCAGTAGCTAAAACAAGGTTGCTGAATCCCGGAGGCTGTGCTTCAGCTATAGTAGCATAAACAGGTGTTTGTATGAAATAACCTCCTCCGCCGATCAAGGTTTCGATGAAACTCCTAAAGAAGTAGAAACCTGCGACAAGGAATGAGGCTGCAGCACCTGCGAAAACACCGAGCACGAACAACCATGGTAGATCCCTAGTAACGGTGAAATAAATCCCTACTACCATCATACCTAAGAAGAGTAATAATGGAACATCGAAGAACTGACCGATACCTTGTGGTAATCTTGCTCCGACACCTGTACCCACATAATAGGGTGCAGCCAGTAAAAATGTGATCGAAAGGGCCACCGTCACACACATAGTGACACCGAAGGAATCTCTTCGCTTAAATTTGTCAATGAAAAGCTGGATACCATAAAACACCAGAATAATAGCGATCATGTAGGCATAACCCTGCCATGTCAAGGCAACGGCCCCGAAGGAAACACCGGTCATAGCTGCATAAAGCAGCTGTTTCTTGTTTTCACCTACGAAATCTGCGAATCCCTTCTTGATCTCCTTCCTATCAAACCAATCTTTGATCCAATTCACCTTTGGATCGATGCCTTTCAAAGCTCTCATGAAAAAATAGAAGCCAGTGACCCCGAAGAACATGGCGAAAGTATCGTGGTCACCGTTTGTGATAACACCCCTTTGAAGATGAGCTGCACTTAAAGCCAATAGCAATGCTGCAGCTAATCCAGCTTTCTTACCAAATATATCCCTTCCGATCAGGTATGTAGGGAAGATAGTCAAAGCTCCCCAGAAACCAACCGAAAGCATGAAAGTATATTCTGCAGCAACACTTACATCACCTACTAAAGGTGATAGTATATATGCCATCACAGATACTGTCCACCCGAACAAAGGTGGCCTTGGATTGATCCTTCCAAGAGGATAATTTAACATCTGTTCGTTGAGAAGATGACTATTGTTAGATATAATATATTGAATGATCCTTCTATGATAATATGCATCTGAACCACCTGAAATCAGTAGAGGCGATCCATAGCTTGTGGCTAGATCGAAGGCAAAATAACTGCGCACAAATAAAGCTATTATAAATATCCCTATAAGGGAAACTATCGTGCCCGAGTGTTCTCTTAACTTCGATGAGCCAGAACTTTTCGTTTGCTCTTTCTTCCCGAATGGATTGGATAGGCTAAATCTCATCAGATATCACCAGTTAATACTGTGGCCATTCTCATGATAGCACTCCTATATATAAGTTTTTCAAAAACTTTTATTTAAATCCTTCGCTGAGATGGCTCAGTAGAAAACCTTTTCTTGAGATGGAATTTCTTTTATCAATATTTTTAAATATAGAAGTAGATAAGTGCATCCGAGTGCTGGCTGTCTGACGTCCAGTCCGGACAGCCAGCACTTG
>PULU01000019.1 GCA_003551065.1 Thermoplasmata archaeon
ATCGGTTCGAGTTTTTGGCTAGTGAAGAGCAGAAACATGAAGATTTTATCAGAGATCTTTACAAAAAGAGGAATAGTGGAAACGACCTAGATGTCAAAAAAGACACACCTGTACCTATGCCTTTCATCAAATATGACGATCAAACCGACGAATCGGAGATCATAAGTCAGGCTATGGAAGCAGAGATTGCTTCGAGGGATTTCTACCAGGATATGGCCGATAAGGCACAGAGTGTCGAAGGAGAGGATGATCCGGAAAAACTACTCAGATACTTATCCGGTATGGAACAGAACCACTATGAAATTTTAAAATCGGAAAGAGAAAGGATGCTGGAATTCGAAGAATTCGACGAATACCATCCTGCGATGCATATGGGACCTTGAAAGGAGATGATAAAGATGGCAAAATGGGAATGTATAGTTTGTGGATATGTATACGATGAAGAAAAAGGCGACAAAACGAGCGGCGTAGAACCGGGTACAAAGTTCGATGATCTACCGGAGGACTGGGTATGCCCTGTCTGTGGAGCACCAAAGGACCAATTTGAGAAGATCGAATAATTATTTATAGTCATATAGGTTATATACAAAATTGGTGAGATATATGAACAAGGAAGAGGTAATAAAAGAGGGTGAACTCTCTAAGGATTTTACTCTGGAGGACCAAAAAGGAGATAAATTCACCCTATCAGATTTTAAAGGAATGAAAGTCCTGCTCTCCTTCCATCCTTTAGCAGGGACCAGTGTCTGTGCAAAGCAGATGAAGTCGCTGGAAGAGAACAGGGAGAAGTTCGAGGAATTGAACACAGTTCCAGTTGGGATAAGTGTTGACTCCGCTCCAGCTAAGAAACTATGGGCGGAAGAAATAGGTGTTGAAGAAACAAGATTGTTATCTGATTTCTGGCCCCATGGTAAAGTTATCAAGATGTACGGACTCTTCAGAGAGGAGGACGGATTTTCAGAAAGAGCTAACATACTTATCGATGAAGATCAAAAAGTGATATTCTCCAAGGTTTACCCGATAGGAGATGTCCCAGATCTAGAAGAGATATTTACTAAAATAGAAGAGAGGTGATATATGTGACAAAAATAGAGGAATTGTACCAATCGGATGATTGGAAGACCGAAAAGCACGTACCTGTGTTAGAGATCAAAGAGAAAGACGAAGGTTATCTTGTGAAGGCGTCAGTAGGTAAAGAGATAGCACATCCAAATACCACTGAACACCATATACGGTGGATAGAACTGTACTTCCATCCAGAAGGCGAAAAATTCCCTTACCAGTTAGGGAAATTCGAGTTCAATTCACACGGAGAATCTACAGAAGGGCCTGATACGAGTACGGTTTATACCGAACCTAAAGTCAAAGCGTTTTTCAAAACTGAAAAACACGGTACGATAGTGGCTAATTCATACTGTAACATTCACGGTCTTTGGACCAATGAAAAAGATATAGAATAGGTGAAAAAATGGAAGAGAAAAAAGGCATGCCATTGATAGGAGATAAGTTCCCAGAGATGACAGTCAGTACCACACACGGAGAGATAAAACTACCAGATAAGTTCGAAGGACAGTGGTTCATCCTGTTCTCACACCCAGCGGATTTTACGCCGGTGTGCACGACGGAGTTCTACGCCTTTCAGAAAAGATATGATCAGTTCAGAGAACTCGACACAGAACTCATAGGTCTTAGTATAGACCAGGTGTACAGCCATCTGAAATGGGAAGAATGGATCGAAGAGAAGATGGGTGAAGAGATCGAATTCCCGATAATAGCCGATGGAATAGGTGAAGTCGCTAAAAGATTGGGTCTGATACACGGTGGAGGTACCATGACTGTAAGAGCCGTTTTCATGGTGGATCCAGAATCTACGATAAGAGCTATACTTTACTACCCAGCAGAACTCGGTAGGAACATGGACGAATTCATCAGGATGATCAAGGGATTCCAGAAAGCAGATAAAGAGGGCGTAGCCATACCTGCAAACTGGCCGAACAACGAACTGATGGAAGATAGAGTGATCATACCACCGGCGAACAGCGTTGAAGCAATCAAAGACAGGAAGAAGAGAGAGAAAGACGGAGAGATCGAGTGCTACGACTGGTGGCTATGCCATCGAGAATCGTAAAACCCCTTTCTTTTTAATTATTTATGAGATGATCAGATGACAGAAAAATTAGAAGTGTATAGATGTAACATATGTGGGAACATAGTAGAAGTGGTTCACGAAGGTATAGGTGAACTGGTCTGCTGTGGAGAGCCCATGGAATTGTTGGAAGAGAAAGTAGAAGAGGAAGGTATGGAAAAGCATCTTCCTGTTGTTGAAGAATTTGACGAAGGCGTCAAAGTTAAAGTTGGTGAGAAGGAACACCCCATGGAGGACAAGCACTACATAGAGTGGATAGAGGTGCTGACTCAAGATGGGGCTTATAGAGAATTTTTAGAACCCGGTGATAAGCCGGAGGTCGTTTTCGATCTGAATCAAGATAAAATAACTGCAGTCAGAGAGTACTGCAGTGTTCACGGATTATGGAAAATTTAGAGGTGTATATATATGGGAAAAATGACAGATAAATCGTTAGAGGAAGCCTTTGCAGGCGAGTCTAAAGCGCACATGAAGTACCTGATCTTCAGTGAAGTAGCTGAAAGAGAAGGAAAAGAGAACGTTGCACGGATGTTCAAAGCTATCGCCTATGCGGAACGGGTCCATGCTACGAACCATGCTAGGGAACTTGGTAAGATAGGTGATACGGAAGAGAACCTTCAAGCAGGTATGAACGGTGAGGATTTCGAAGTGCACTGGATGTATCCTGCCTACCACGAGATAGCACATCTCGAGGAGGAAGAAGGAGCTAAACGGTCCATCCATTATGCTTTGGAGGCCGAGAAGATCCATTCTAAGATGTACGAGAAAGCAAAGAATGCCGTTGAGAAGGGCGATGATATCGAGTTGGATGAAG
>PULU01000145.1 GCA_003551065.1 Thermoplasmata archaeon
TCGGACATGAAAATGCTGGAAGGATCTTAAGAAGGAACCACAGGGACGAAGATGAATTCTTGAGAGATATACTCGAAGCGGAGATAAGGTATGCTAGAACGAAACAATTTTGGGACTGAATAAGTGTTTGTTCGATTATTGTACCAAATGATATATATGCAAAAAATTAAGATACCACCGTACCAATTCTAAACATATAGCAAAGTAATAGAGGACGGCAAATGTCATCGAATAGCAATAAAGAAAAGATAAACGCGCTAAAGAAAATCCCTTCTGTGGGAGATCTAAAAGCCAGGATATTATGGAGGGAAGGTTACAGGGATAAGGGGAAACTCCTAGATGCAGATATAGACGATTTGAAAGAGATCTCAGAGATAGGGGAAAGAAATGCGAAGGATATCGTGGAAAAGAAAGATCCTGCAGATGAGGGTATCAAGGAGGAGATATTTTGTCCGGAATGTGGTGTTGTTGTGTACATCGATGAGGATAACTGTTCAGATTGTGGACAATCCATCTTGGTGGAGGGGAAAGTTTTCCACAGTGAAGGTGAGATAGAAGATCCTTTAAAGACCTTGGCCGAGTACGAAAAACGGATAATGGATGGGGAGGAGGACCCAGAGTTATACTATTGTAAGGCTGCTATCATCGAAAAGATGGGTATCCCTCGAAGAGCACTTGAACTCTATGACAGAGTAATCGAGTTGGACCCCCTCTATGATCATATATGGACTGCTAAGGCTAATCTGTCATTAAGATTGGGGAAGCTAAAAGAGGCTACCAAGGCTTACAAAGTGGCTGTGAATAAACATCAAATAAATCTTCCAGAGATGCCAGAGTTAGAAGAAGAGGAAGATGTAGTAGAAGAAAAAGCTATAAGTGTCAAAGAAGTGGAAAGTAAAGTTGGGGAGGCCAGGAGATCATATTTTAGCTTAAAACGTGAGAACATTCCCACGGACCATCTCGAGTCTAAATTAAGAGAGGCAGTCGATGCCAGAAATAACGATGATAGGGAAACAGCCATAGAGAAATCAGACGAACTCCTCAGTTATCTAGGGCAAGTGAAAGAGCTATCATCGATATATGATGAGATCATGAAAGGTTTACAGGGCATCGAATCTGAAAATTTAATTGAGAAATTGAAAATCATAGATAGTGAGATCGAAGAAGGTCGATATGAGAAAGCAAAAGAATCCTGCCATGAACTTCTATCAGATATAGAAAAGGTAAAGGAAGAAAAGGAAGTAGAGGACGATCTTGCCGCAAAGATAGAAGATATGGAGGAGGAGTTAGTGACTGAAGAGAAGTTTTTGTTAGTCGTCGATGAAGCAAAAGAATCTTTAAATGAGATACGGAAAACCAACATAAAGATAGATAATATAAAAGAATTGATCAAAAAGACCGTTGAAAGCCGAAAAGCAGAAGATTATGAAGCTGGTATCGATCATGCAAGAGAAGCTTTGGCCCTTTCTAAAAAGGTGAAGGAGATAGATTCCCTTATTGGAGAGGGAAGAGAAAAGATCAAGGAACTGAGAGAGATGGGGGGACAAATAAAACCCTTTTTGAGTAAGCTTCGTAAAGGTAAAGAGCTAGCTGATAAAGGAAGATACGAAGAAGCAAAGGAGATCTACGAAGTAACCATCAGGGACATAAATACAGTCCTAGATGGAGGAGAACTCGATATAATCGATGATGAAGCTACTCCCGAGGAAAAGATAGGACCCATTAAGTACCTGATCGATACCGCAGAGTATTTGGGGATGGATACGGGTTCAGCTTCGGACTACTTGGAGAAGATCGAGGAAGAGGATGGTGGAGAAGGGTTACTATCGGAGACACGTGAGGAGATCTTCAAAGACTTTCCAGATTATATGTCAGATAAAGTTAAGAGTGCTAAAGATGAATTGAAAGAAGCAAAATTATCCGGTGCAGATATAGATGTTTCAAGGTGTATCCATCTTCTCAAACAGGCAAGAAAAGCTGAGAAGAGAGGAGATTATGAGAGCGCTATCGAGAACATGAAAGAGTATCAAGAAGAGTTGGATAGCGCTTAAAATTTGGTGAATTGATCAGATTTAGAACCTCACCAGTAATCAACTATTTTGAGTATGAAGAGAAGGTAGGACAGTAGAGCGATAATTATTTTACAATAATTCACCAAAATATACAAACTAACATGTACCACTACACAAATATCTAGATGGTAAAATATATATACCTATCTCTTTATCGGAGGGCAGAGGTGAAAAGCAGAATGAAAAGAACAAAAAATCTGGCGTATGGAATGATATTCGGACTGGCGATTTTCGGTATAGTTATGATGGGAATAACAGCGATATTCCAAACTACGTCTGCTATAGAGGAAAAAAGAGAATATGATATAAATGCACCTGATGGTCCCGGTGATGGAGGTAATGATTATCCGTATTGGGATGCTTCCGGGCGATGTTGGTACAACGATGAAGACGGTGCTTACGCCGTTTCAGCAGGCTATGGCGGAGTAACAGTAGGCTTTGAAACAGAATGGGAAGATGGACACGGAGCAAGTATTGGTATAGCGGTAAGAGGAAACAAAGAACAGGGAACAGGACATTTTGAAGAGATAGCTATAGAAACAGACGCAAAGACAGAAGATTATGAATCGTGGCCAAGCACGGATTATTATTGGAACGTTAAAGAACTAAAATTCGATACTGATGAACATCTACATTTTAAAGAGATAGAAATTGGAAGTGAAACTTACACTGAGTGGAGGTTTGAACTAGGATATCACGTGGAAGTAGAAAAAGACAGACCTTGGCCTTGGTCCGACTCCACAGAGAGTTGGAAAACTGGTATGTTTGGCGGAAGTGACTATAATCCAGCAGTTACATATTTGGTAAAAGGAAGCATCAACTAAATTGATTCGAATATAGGTGAAAATATGATGGCAGATTATAAA
>PULU01000166.1 GCA_003551065.1 Thermoplasmata archaeon
ATGGCCGCCCCGGCTTATATAAAGGAAGGAGAACTCCAAAAAGGAGCGGACATGCTCCAGAAAGCCTTGAAGAGCCTGGAAGAGAGCGGGGCCAAATATTTCATATTTTATGCCAGGGCCTTCCTGGCTGCGTTATACCGGCATCAGGGCTGCCGGGCGGAAGCAGACCAGTTGGCCGAGAGCTGCCTGGAAATGGCCGGTTCCGAAAACTACCTGCAGTTTTTCCTCTCTTACCGCGAGATGATGATACCTGTAGTAAGAATCGGTTTACTAAAAGGAAGTGAACTGGACTTCTTATACGAAATTATAAGTAAATGGGGGATGGCGGCAGCAGATCTGCTGCTGGAGCTTTCCCAACATGAAGATCCCCTGGTGCGAGAACGAGTTATTACCGCCATGTCTCTAATAGAAGGAGAAGAAGTGACCCGAACCTTACAAAATCTCGTCTACGACTCCCATGAAAAAGTGCGGGACCGGGCCCTAGCCGAGCTGGCCGCTTCGCAAAAGATCCCGGAACCGGAATCGCCGGAAAGCAGCAGAAACGGGGACAATACTGGTCCGGCCTTTATGCCGGACCAGGAAACCACCTTAAAAGTACGGTGCCTGGGCCCCTTCCGGGTGCTCCTTAACGGAGAAGAGGCCGCCTGGCGGACTGCCAAGGCCCGGGACCTCTTTGCATACCTGTTTCACTACCGGGAAAAACCGGTGCTTAAAGATAAGATCCTGGAAGATCTGTGGCCTGATTCCGCCATAGAGAGAGCCTCCACTCTCTTTCACACTAACCTGTACCAGCTTCGCCAGGCTTTAAAATCTGCCCCGGGAAAACAGCCGGTTAAACAAAAAAAGAAACAGTACCAGCTGGATCAAGACCTGCTGTCCAGTGATGTTGATCTCTTTGTGGCCCTGGCGACATCCTCCGAAGAAGAAGGTTCACCGGCCACAGAGGTAACTAAGCTGGAACAGGCGGTTTCCCTCTACCGGGGAGAATACATGGAAGACCTTGATTACCCCTGGGTTGACTCAGAGCGAGAGCATCTGAACCAGATGTACTTATCCCTCCTGGAGCGGCTAGCCCATCGTTACGCAGAAAGCGAAGAACTTGACCAGGCGGCTTCCTGCCTACGGACGATCCTTCAACATAACCCCCTCCTGGAAAACATCCATGCCTTCCTGATGAAAGTTTACGCCCGCATGGGAGACCGTATGGCGGTGATGCAACAATATCAGACCCTGTGCCGGGTCCTGGAAGAAGAACTGGGCATAGATCCCAGCCCTAAAACCAGGAATCTCTATTACGAACTTTGCTCGGAAGAGGAATAATTTGTCATCTTTTAACTAGGCATTTCAATTATTATTGGGAGATAAAGGGGGGGGACACTCACTTCCTGCTCAACTTTTAAGCATTTGCTTCACTACATCAGTAAAAGGATCATTTATCATTCTCCAATATAATTACTCGTAAACCCCTTCTTCCCCATCTTAATGCCGTCCGCCTGTCACTCACTGCGATATCCAAATCTCTGCCTCCTACTGCCCCGCCCCGATCCTGCACTACCACTTCTCCATGTCCTTCTACCAGCAATCGGGTTCCCAAGGGTAGCTCTGGCCCGGCTGCTACCGTTACCCCCGGTTCCACCTTTTCTCCGCTGGCAGTAACTTCCGGATCTCCGCTATAGCATTCCCCTCGGGAAGATAAAGGATCAAGAGGCGCATAAGCCGTAGCAGATACGGTAAATATTTTTTCAAACTTATTTTCCAAGGTTTGCACCTGCCCCTTTAGTTTAGTAATGGTTATTTTTGCATCATGTATATCTTTTTCCGCTTTTTGCAACTGCTCGGCCCGGTTCTCAGCTTGCTTCTGATAAATATTGCTTTGCTCTGTTACCTGCTTCAATTGAGCAGTCAGTTCCTGGTTTTTGGTCTGATAAGATTCCATCTCATCTCTTGTCACAAATACGGTATAAACTGCTAAAACAGCCGTGGTCATAAGTGCAGAAAAGACTAAATATAAGTAAGAATGGCGCATTTTTATCTTGCCTCCTTCATCAAACGGTCTATTCCTATAATTACCGGATTCAAGTATGTTTGCTCGAGACATATTATAAAAATATATACTAAACATTTTCTGAACAAATTTTAACTGCTTCTGGAATGTCCAACAGGTCGCCCGGAGACTTAAAAGTGAGATTGTTATTTTTGTCAATAACTCCGCTTCTGTGTTAGCAAGCTATTTGCTCATAAAAAGATCATGCCACAGTAAAAAAATCATTATGGTCCATAGCTTACGGCTAGCATCAATCCTTCCAGAAAGGTGTCCTCTGTATAGACTCCATATCTTATCCCGGTGAAACCAAACCCCTCCGCTACCTGCAAGTAGTTCTTTAAAATATTTCTGGTATGAAGGAAGTTTAAGCCACAAGCGTATAGGAACAGGAAACCCTCTTTTTGGCCGGTTCAACGTATTATCTGGAAGAAGATCTTTAAAAGCCTCTCGCAGGGCTAACTTGGTAGTCTTGCCTTGTATCTTGAAATGAGAAGGAAGAGTTGCTGCGAACTCAAAAAGATGATGATCCAGGTAAGGAAGCTGTAACTCCAGGAAATTTGCCATTGTCATCCTGTTTGCTTTTACCAGTATATCACCGGGCATCCAGGTATGTAGATCTATGTACTGCATTTGGGTTACGGGATCCAGGTCTTTTACAGCTTGATAAAGCGATGAGGTCAGCCGAAACGGAGAAAGAAACCTTTTAACGGTAGTAAGTTCCTTTTTTTCCTCAGAGGAAAAAATTTGAGCATTGCCTAAAAATCTGTTTTCCAAGGGTAATCTAACTCTTCTCAAGTAATTCTTGCCAGGTATACCTGTAGGCAAAATTGAGCCAGCCATAAATAACAACTGTTGTACAGTACGGGGAAGTTTCAGAAAATAAGCCAAG
>PULU01000018.1 GCA_003551065.1 Thermoplasmata archaeon
ACTCCCAAATATAAATTAATAAGGAATATAACAAAAAATGAAGAGGAATTTTACGATCTAAAAAAAGATCCCCGTGAAAAAAATAATCTTATTGATAGAACTGATAACTCATTATCTAAGAGAATTAAAAAATTTAGGAATTTTTTGGAAGAAAAATATGAGGTATATAAAAAGGATTTAGACTCAAGTAAGAAGGATAAAACTAGTAACGAGAAACAAATCATAAAGAACACATTATCTAATATTGATTTATAGTGAACTGTATAACCATATGTAAGTTATTTTTAAATTCTACTCGTTCATAGAATTACCTTAAATTCTTAAATTATATCTTACTGATTTCCAATCCAGACCCCCTTCGAAATCCGATTGCTGTCAGTACTCTCACATCAGCCCTCTCTCTAAAATCACCTCAAAGGATAGAGAGAATCGAACATAAGGTTGAATTTGTAAAAAAATAATTGCCCAAACAAACAATGAGT
Source organism: Thermoplasmata archaeon (assembly GCA_003551065.1). Taxonomy (GTDB): domain Archaea; phylum Thermoplasmatota; class Thermoplasmata; order Halarchaeoplasmatales; family Halarchaeoplasmataceae; genus Saliniplasma. The sequence goes on from PULU01000018.1 coordinate 483, forward strand.
TAGAAGAAGAGACTCGAATAGATAAAAATCGATGTGGAAGCAAAAAGATCCCTTTTAAAAAACCATAAAGAATTGATATTCTGCAAATAGTAGCATCGAGGAAGTTGATTCCGTAAACCCTGGTATGGGTGACAAATAGGATTCACCTAGAGCATCAAAAAGAGTGCTATATTTATGCCATAAATTAGCAGATTATACGAAATTAAAACATAGATCAGCTACTTTCCATCTAAAGTAAACTAATCACTCATCCATACCGCACAAACATATCTTATCGATAGTAAAATACACCATGTTCTTACTATAGCGTTCAACCATCCCGATCAAAGCCTACTTCCTATAAAGATACTCACACAAACCATCATATTTCGGTTTTCAATTCATCTTCAGTCATCGTGTTTCTGATCTTCCCATAACTTACGATAATTGTAGAAGTATTCGTGCATACCGTACATATCTTTAGTTGAAACGACTTCATGATCCTCATCTGGATGTGGAGAGGTAGTTCTTCGAAGATGTGGACGTCATGATCCTTCGAAACTACTACTCTCAAGTATAATACTCTAAATTATTATAATCGTAATAAGTCTTAAATAGTGTTAATACTTTTATTATAATCATGAACACACAAATCTTCATCGACCGAGAAAGAGAACTAGAATTTTTGAAGCAGCAGGAAGAACAGAGACCGTCCCTGGCTGTGATATACGGTCGTCGAAGGGTCGGTAAGTCCTCACTTGTGGAAAAGTTCTGTCGAGGAAAAAAGCACCTTTACTACACAGCCTCGGAATCCAACAAGAAAGAGCAGTTGAACGAGATCTACTCTTTAGCTTCAGAAAAGTTGGAAGATAAATTGATCCAAGACCTAAAACACAGCTGGGAAACGTTATTGAGATATCTGAAGGACAAAAATCTAATCTTAGTACTCGACGAATTCCCGTACATCATCAACTCGGACCCTTCAATACCCTCTAAGATTAAGAGGATATGGGACGAAGAACTACGGGACTCGAACATATTCCTGATCCTGACCGGTTCTTCAGTTTCGATGATGGAAGACGATGTCATCAGCCCTAGATCTCCATTATACGGTAGGAGGACGGGACAGTGGAAACTTGAACCCTTCGATTTTACCTCAGCTCAAAAATTCTTTCCGGACTACTCTATGGAAGATAAGATAAGAACATACTCGGTACTCGGCGGTATCCCATACTTTTTAGAGCAGTTCGATCCCGATGAATCGGTCATGGAGAACATCTCAAGGTCCATACTGAATAAAGGATCGGTACTTTACAACGAGGTGGAATTTTTGATGAGGGAAGAACTCAGAGAACCCAGGAATTATTACACCACATTGAGGTCGATATCCCAAGGTAATACCAAGTTTTCAGATATCCAAAACGATACTGGAATAGCAAAGAACAGCCTTACCAGCTATCTATCGATATTGAGGAACCTACATTTGATCAAGAGAAGGACACCTATCACCAAAAAAAATTCCAAAAAGGGAAGATATTATCTCGAAGATAACTTTTTCAGGTTCTGGTTCAGATACATCTTCCCGAATAAGAGCCAGCTAGAGACCGATAAAAAGTTACTGCTAGGTAAGATCGAAGATACCCTAGACCAATACGTTTCCTTTATCTTCGAAGACGTTTGTAGAGAATGCGTCAACATGGATCGTACCGGATACGAAGTGGGTCGTTGGTGGTTCAGAGAGGAAGAGATAGACATAGTCGCTCTGAACGAAAGAGAAAAGAAAGCACTCTTCGCAGAGTGCAAGTGGTCGAAGAATCCTGTGGACTCTACACTACTTCACGACCTGAAAGAAAAAGCTAAAAAAGTCAGATGGAACAGCGATAACAGAAAAGAACGATACGCCATCTTCTCCAGGTCTGGTTTTACCAAAGAAATCAAAGAAGGATCCGACAGCGATCTCAACATCCATCTATACGATCTGAACGATATGAAACAAGTTTTTGAAAAGTAAGGATCAGGTCCGATACATCCAACTCCGAGAGACCATATACTCCTACTTTATCAGCATCGATACCCATTCCGAAGATGACCCGACCCAACTCACCCGTAGCGCATCAACATATCTTCTTGGGAGTAGGTCTGCCCACACTCTTCACACACCACATCATCATTATCCTTATCCCTTTCGGTGAACATGAAAACATCGTCACATCCGGTACATATACCGCTAAAGGTCGGTTCTTCATAGTTCTTTTGATCCACATTTATCTTCATGTCCAATATGTACATCAGCCAGACCCAGTATGCATCCCTCTTCTGATCATCTGCTATGGTATCGATGATCTCCGGTAAGGTCTTTTCGTTCTTCTTCTTTTCCTCTTCGATATAACTGACGATCTCTTTCTTTTTCTTCTCAAAACTCTTATTGGCTTTTTTGAACAGAAGATCTCCTGCAAATTTTTTTA
>PULU01000139.1 GCA_003551065.1 Thermoplasmata archaeon
CCATTCTTAATCGCTCCAAGGTTTCAATTGTTTATAATCAATTGTTTCATCATAAACGGGCTCATTAATATCATCATATGTACATGCCCTACATACAATTCTTTTAACAGTTGAGCATTTTTTAGGAAAAGCGGTTTCGCCCTGTTTCATAAAAATTCTCAAACGCCGCAAATCGTCTTTTATTTTTTTGACCATGTAATCGGATATTTTATAGATTTTTACAACTTGTAAACGCGGATTTATAAGAATTCCCCTCGCCACTTCTAAACCATGAACGTTCTCCATCATGATTTTATAAAACGCAAATTGCCTTTTTAAGCTATTGTCATCGACTTTTTTTGACGTTTTATATTCGACAAGTGCAACTGATTTATCATCCCATGCGTCAACTCTATCAATAGTGCCGATTAATCTATTGTCATCGTCCCTTAATGTTATTTCAGTAAATAAAGGTTTCCACATCTTAAACCCGATTTTACGTATACGTTCACGTTCAACGTGGATGAACCATTCCATCATCTCTCTTTCAAATGGCGCATAATCGGGATGTATCCAATCATCCCATTCATCGATATTATATGCACGTGCCCTGTTGACTAATTCTTCCGCCCAATCATGAAAACGTGTGCCCATACGAACCGCATACATGTAATTCATAGGAAGTTTGTGCCCTGTATAGTTTAAATAAAACTTATACGGGCAAAAATACCAATCTTCAAGCATCGACTTACGGATATAAATATCATCCGTAGTTTTAACAGGCGGAAGGTCATAAGAGTCAACCATATGTAATCACTCTTTACGCTGAAATTCTACGCCCATTTTACCTTTGAGGTCATCAACGACAGCATTCCAATCCGGATTCTTTATATCGTTTCTATAATTACCGTAACGGTCACCTCTGACATGCATCCATCTGTTCTTACCATCGAAGGTCATTTCAGTGTTCAAATCGAGCCAATGGTCAGTGAATTTAAACCAATGTGGTTCATTCTCACCGGTCTGGTTACCCGTTGAATCGTATTTCGCCTTTGATTTGAATGTAAGTAATACATTCATTTTAGTTTTACCTAACCTATCCATGAGTTCGGTTAATAGTTTATTACGTTTACCCCAACTAAAACCAAAAGTGTCACCTGTTTTAGTTTTCGGCACATCTTTAGTAAGGTCAGTATAATTATTTAAATACTCATACATATCAGACCCAGAATCGATTACAATCGTGCCATTATCTAATTCCAAATCAATTATACTTTTAACAGCATCTTCAATGACTTGGTATTTCATTAACTCATATTTATCCGATGTGAAATCTTCTTCTGATACTTCTTCAAGTATCTTATCTATCTGGATAATATGAACGCCTTCTTTATCCGCATCGTCTAATTGGATAACGTTCTTCTCTATACTAAATTCCGTATCAATAAAATATAAAGGACGCGGCGCAGTTAATGCAAACATTGATTTGCCAATTTTGCTTTTTGCATATATGCCCATTTTTAAACCGTTATCCATTTTCAATTCGGTTGCGGGTTTAAAGTTGTTTATATCTATCTTCGGGAATTTGCTCTTTTTCTTAGTTTCGGAATTTGTGGTTTTTGACCATGCCATAATTTATCACCAATTAATAATAGTACATTATCTTATTTAAATCTATCTAAAATGAAAAAAAGATCCCATTTTTCTAATTAGTATACAAGCATTGATTAAGGATTATTTAAATCGATATGCAACGGTAACCGCACTTTCACATTATTCGCATGTATGATTTTTGATATCTCATCAGCGTGGTCATCATATACAATCACATGTTTATATGACTGTGCATAATACTCATACATATCCCGTTTCCAATACCACGTATTTTTAAGAAATTCTTCTGTCAGGTCTACGCTCTGTATAATCCTAATACATTCGTCTATAGGTAATGAGAACGGGCGACAATGAATTGGAATATCAGGATAGCCTAACATTTTTCGTATACGTGTTTCTAAAAAAGGATGCCGGGACGTGATTACCGCCCTATCTACGTCATCTAGTCCATTAAATAATTGTAACATGGATGAAATAGGAGTATGTTCAGGATTAGTGAACACACTCTTTAAATCCTGCAATGGATCAGGCGAAAATAATGTTTCATCGAAATCGAATATGTACAAGACATCCATGTTCCAACACCTATTTAAAGCAATATTTCATCAAGGTCGTCCAATGTACCTTGTGCTTCAAATAAAACAGGGTCAATCGCACCGCCGTATACCTGTAAAGACTTGTTAATACTGCCATCTTTACGCTCATAGGCACTCGCCCTGCCTAACAGGAGCACTTGATTAAGTTCTTCGACTTCAGATAATACATTCTCGCCCTGTTCAGCTTCGATGAAACAATATAAATTAAACTCAGGGTCGTCAAATCCGGATAACACTATCATCGGAGTGCCGTATTTAGTCACACCTGCGAATTCCACCATACCTTTGATAACGACAATCTCATTGTTGTGTTCGCTTATATCATCACCATCAATGCCATGACCATCATCGCCCATATGTTTGTACATATCCCAAATTTCACGTCTCTGAACCAGTCCGGGCATTCATACTCCGACAAAGACTCAAATTCCGGTTTGAATTTCTCCATTCTTAGCCTCCCTTTAATATCTTTAGAAAAAACTGCTGCCCAATAATCGTCCGACACGGCCGCCGGATTGGATGCTCTGCATTAACAAAACGACTCTTTTCCTTCGCTCTCTAGCCCGCATATTTCACGCGTTCCCGGTGGTGCAGATGTGGCAAAAAGCAAGCGCCGCTGTATTCGTATACTGCAAGTGCAGCTTTATGCCTCAGATGCGCCGCCTGGGACGCGCCCGAAGGGTAAACCGCCGTTTCCCC
>PULU01000148.1 GCA_003551065.1 Thermoplasmata archaeon
AAAGTCCCGACTCCCGGATTTGAACCGGGGACCTGGTGATTTCCGCTACACGGGTGAATGGGTCTTAATCCGACCCAGGTATAAAATATAACTACAGTCACCCGCTCTAGCCAAACTGAGCTAAGTCGGGAATGCGTTATACAATCCTATTTGTATTCATTATATATCATTTTCGCATCATCAGGCAGTATAGAAAACCTTTGTTTCAGATTATTTAAAGTTAAAATACTCCGATATTCCGGGCCATAACGACCTTTTTTAATTCGACTATGTCTTCCTGTTAGGAGCTTTTCTACAGAGCCCATCATCAAAGAAAGGAACATCTAAGGCTATTAGAGAATATGTAGAGAACTATTCATGTTCATATCTCTCAGCCTTTATTATTCTCCGAATAGGTGAAGGATGGGAGTAAAAAAGCAGTTCGATAGCTCTGCTAGGGTTCAATTCAGCTAGATCGATATCAGATAACCTTTTGAAGGCCGAAACTGCAGCTTTTGGATCATCTATAACAGATAATGCAAAGTCGTCAGCCTTTCTTTCTCTTGACCTACTGTACGCTAAAATTAAAGGGTCAACAAAACTGTAAAGTCCATAGATTATCAACATAAATAAGGGTAAAGCGTAGAAATTCTCAAAGGATTCAAATGTGTTAAAGATCATACCTGTCAGATAAAACATCGGGAACACAAGTAAACCTTGAATCAAGATAAAACGAACGATATCTTTATTCACATAGTGCCCCATCTCGTGGGCGACTACAGTTTCAATCTCCTTCTCATGAAAATTTTCTAATAAAGTATCGAAGAGGAAGATCCTTTTAGTCTTACCCATCCCGGCAAACCCAGCGTTGGCTTTCTTTGTTTTCTCACCGGCTTTGACCTCCATGACCTTTTCGACTTCATCTACGCCATTCGACTCAGCGATCTCAGTTAATCGACGCGAGAGTTCTTCATCTTCTACTTCGTTTAACTCGTAAAATAATGGTAGAAATATCAGATGTGATGTGTTAGAAAGCACACCGAGTATGACAAAATATATGATACCTGCATATAACCACCATAGTTCAGTGTAATTCTGACCCAAATAAAAGATGCCTAGGATCAATGGTATTCCCAACAACTGCATTATAATAAATTCCTTTACGTGATCTTTTACCCAATCACCTTTAGATTGGTTACTAAGCCCGTATCTATGTTCTAAAATGAAACCTGAGTAATAGGATACAGGTAAACCTATCAGATAGATTACAGCTGTGAAGATAAGCACAAAGATAGCACCGCCGATCCAATAATTGTTCAAGGGTAGGTATGAAAGTAAGTCAAAAGCCAGGATCTCCATGATCTCACTTAATCCACTGAAATATAGAATTATCAAGGCGGTTAAAGTAAGTATGGTTCCCTGAACGAATCCCGTGTAGAACTTTTGTTTCGAGTAAAGCCTTGCCTTTTTACGCTTTTTTTTATCGAATCTGTAAGGGTACTCAACTTCACTCATAGAATTTCACTCGACTTTTGCTTTTGTGAATTCTTCTCCGTCCCATGGTTTTGTGGCATCTAAACCCCATTTAGAAGTCAACTCTGGTGCACTAGGGTCCAGAGAACTCCCTTTTTGATTTTCTAGAACGACCAAATCTTTGTGTGGTTGGAATCGAGTAGCTACAGCCCATTCCACTTCCCGATCATCGAATATGTCGATGTCATCATCGACTATTACCACTTTTTTCATAGACGTATGTGCTTCGAAGGCCTTTCTTATAGCTTCTTTGACTTCGTCATCACTGTTTTTATTCACAGATATCACTCCGTGCAGCCAACTGCATCCCCCCTCTGTTAAGCGAACGTCTTTGACGTCAGTGATCTTTCCGACCTCGCTTTTCATGACTGATTCCCGTGGTAGTCCCATGAGTAAGAAATGTTCATAACCTCCGGGTAACAGTGCATGGAAGATCGCATCGTCTTTGTGATAGATCTTATCTATTTTGACAACCGGTTGCTGCCTAACTTTATCGTAGGTGCCAGTTATATCAACGAAAGGACCTTCGTCATCTTCTTCATGTGTGATCCGACCTTGGAATATGTATTCGGTGTAAGCAGGTACCAGTGATCCGTCCTCCAACTTTACAACCTGAACTCTTTCACCCCTTCCTTTTTTACGTAAAGCAGAGGCTATCTCGAACTCATCTACTTGATAATCCACGGATGTAGCGCCGGCTAAAAGTATCGAAGGACAAAGACCGATGGCGACTGAGATCTTCAACTCTTCACCTTCTTCCTTGGCTTTTTCATACATCCTGTTCAGATGTCTGGGAACGAGTCTGATTGTGAAACTGTCTTTACCTGTGAGCATCATCCTATGGAAAGATAAATTTCTATCTCCATCGTACTCTGAGAAAACTACACCAGATGTGATATATCTACCACCATCCCCCGGATAGTATTGTGGGATAGGAAGATCCCTAAGATCGAAATCCGTTACAACGTTATCCAATATCGGTGCATCATCTAAGATCTCCACTGGTTCAGGGTTCTCCACTGCTTGACCTAATATATCCACGATCTCTGACTTATCCACATTCAAAGCTTTCCCAACCCTTTCGCGGGTTCCCCATAGGTTTATCATCAGTGATCCACCGGGGAAGTTAGGAAAATAAACCGGTTCCTCTAGATCTTTCAAAGCTTCCCTAGTGGCATCCATCTCGTAAGATACTTCTTCTTCAACGATCCTTTTCTCGAATTTATTGACAAAACTACTGAAAGACAATGTTCTCACTCCTTATGATCTTCGACATTCTAACCCATCTACAACACTCATAACTATTAAATTTACTCTTATCGAGGTCTTTACAAAAATAATTAATAAAGTTCGACAATA
>PULU01000035.1 GCA_003551065.1 Thermoplasmata archaeon
CTACTTGTTCAGCTTGGTTTTTGAGCCGTCTGGAGCTTATCCCTGGGCCTGGTTCTACTGGCTTTTGAGTTATTTGATAATTTTATTTGCCGGTCTCTGGCTTGTTGGCGAGTTTTTCTGGGAGGAGTTTTGATGAAAGTATTCCTTCGTTTTCTTGATTTCCTCATCTTCTTACTTGTGCTTGTCGGCGGGCTTTATGGTTTCGCCAATGTTGCCCGGGGGGACTGGCGTCTTTTCTCACCTGTTGCCTTCAGTGTTTTTTACTACTCGCTGGCCGTGGTTAGCTTTGTCTTCCTCTTTGTCTTTGCTTTTGCCACTTATTTTTATCTGCTTTCCCATGGTAGTGAGCGGATTGCTCGTCTGCGCTCGCTTGCTGCTGTGCTTTTTTTGGCCTCCGGTTCCATTGTTCTGCTCGGGGTAATTCAAGGCTTGTTGGAAACTGCGCAGCCCTTTTATTATGAAACTGTCTGGCTCTCCTATTCGCTTCTCTGGGCTATGCTTGCCACCTGGTTTCTTCTTCACCGTTACCTTGCCCGGCAGAAAGCAAGTCAAAATCTTGCGGCGATTTTCGGGCTGCTTATTGCTCTCCATTTTCCGCTTGTCCTCACCGCTTTCAGCTATCATTTGTATCCGCTTCCGCCAACCGGCTTCGCGCTTCGTGACTTTAACTTTATCGCCGCCCTTATTTTCTTCCTCGCTCTCCTCTTCATCCGCTTTTACTTCCATTTTCTGCCTCAACGCCTTACTGAAACATAGAAATTTTTCCAGATTTAATCTAAAATATATGATTCTTATACAGGACACGAATGAACACGGATAAATACGGATTATCCGTTTTTACTTGCTTGGCGTTTTCTCACAAATGCCGCTTAGCTCGTCATTCCGGCCTCCGAGCCGCCCTTGATTTAATTCCTCTCCCCTCCGAGGGAGAGGATACAGGTGAGGGGGGAACTCGAGGTTGACTTTGACTTATCGTCCGTCATTCCGGACTCCGAGCCGGAATCCATCTTGAACTTGACCTTCAAGACCCAAGAACTTGTTACGCGTTACGAGTTGCGGGTCAAGAACTAAAACTATAAACTGGAAACTAAAAACTATAAACTGGAAACTGAAAAGGTTGAGAAGGTGTTACCTATGCGAAAAAACAGAAGCTGGATAAAAATACACGGTGCCCGCGAACATAACCTCGCCGGTCTTGATGTCAAAATTCCCCGCGAGCAGCTTACCGTCGTCACCGGTATATCCGGTTCCGGCAAGTCCTCGCTTGCCTTCGACACACTTTACGCCGAGGGACAGCGCCGCTTTGTCGAGTCGCTTTCCGCCTATGCCCGCCGTTTTCTCGGTCAGCTCGAAAAACCAGATGTTGAACGTATCGACGGTCTCACCCCGACCATTGCTATCGAACAGAAGAATCGCTCCCACAACCCGCGCTCCACCGTCGGCACTGTAACTGAAATTTACGACTACCTGCGCCTGCTTTTTGCCCGCGTCGGTGACGTTTTCTGTCCCGACTGCGGTCATCCAATCGAAGCCACGACTATCGACCGCATGGTTGACGAAGTCATGACCTTTGACTCTGGTACCCGTCTCCTAATAATTGCGCCTCTTGTCCGTGGGCGCAAAGGTCAATACAAGGATGAACTTGAGGAACTGAAAAAAGAAGGCTATCTGCGCGTTCGGATCGACGGCGAACAGCATCGTCTTGACCAGGCCGATCTGCCCGTGCTTGAAAAGGAAGAGAAACATACGATTGAAGTTATTGTTGATCGCGTTAAGATCAAGGGCTCTGACGAGAACCGCAGCCGTATCGCTGATTCAATGGAACTTGCTGTCGACCTGGCCGGCGGCCTGGTTACCGTCGAGGACTATGACTCCGGGCAGTCGACCACGATGAGCGAACAGTTCGCCTGTCCCGACTGTGGCTGCTCCTATTCCGAAGTCGAGCCCCGTATCTTTTCTTTCAATAGTCCCTACGGCGCCTGTCCCGTCTGTGACGGACTTGGCCACGACCTGCGGGTTGACCCCGACCTCATATTCGAAGAGCGCCTCTCGCTTGCTGGGGGTGCTCTCCAGCCCTTTTCCAGCTCCTCATCGACCTGGTTCCAGCAGCGCATCCGCAGTCTTGCCCGTCATTACGATATTGATAGTGCAACACCGATTGAGGATCTGCCGCCGGAACAGCGTCATATTCTTCTCTACGGCACTGAAGAAGAGGTCGAGTTTAGTTTCTCTTCCCGTGAGGGAGGCTATAGTTTTGAAGGACGTTTCGAGGGGGCTGTGCCCCTCGTCTGGAAGCGCCACAAGCGCTCCTCCAGTCGCCGCGTTCGCCGCGCCATGGAAAAATACATGTCTCGCGTCCCCTGTTCCGCCTGTGGCGGTCGCCGGCTCAAGGATTCTTCTCTCTCGATAACCGTTGGCGCGAAGAACATAGCCCAATGCTGTGAAATGCATATCAACGATCTGCGCTGTTTCATGGACCAGCTTGAGCTGGAAGGCTTTGAAAAGAAAATTGCTCGGCCGATCCTCAAGGAAATTGTCGAGCGACTCAGTTTTCTTCAAAACGTCGGTCTCGATTACCTGACTCTTTCCCGGGAAGCGGGTTCTCTTTCCGGCGGCGAGTCCCAGCGCATCCGTCTCGCTACCCAGATTGGTTCTCGCCTTGCCGGGGTCACCTATGTCCTCGATGAGCCAACTATTGGCCTTCACAGCCGCGACAATTCTCGTCTGCTGGAGACACTGGTTGATCTTCGCGATCTCGATAACACCATTGTTCTCGTTGAACACGACGAGCAGACTATCCGCGCTGCTGACTACTTGATTGATCTCGGTCCCGAGGCTGGCGAAAATGGCGGTGAACTCATGTA
>PULU01000003.1 GCA_003551065.1 Thermoplasmata archaeon
TACTAATTTCACTCAAATCGGTAAAACGAATCTTATGTTACTTAAAGGCCTTCTTGATATTGAAAAAGATTCAGGTCTTTTTGTAGTCCTAGATAGGCCTCACCAATATATGTCATACTTACTTCGGATGCATGATGTAAGCCAAGAAAATCTATGGTTCATAGATGCAGTCACTCACACTTCAGGCCTAGAAAGGAAAAAAAGCGATAATGTTAATTTCTTAGAAGGTCCTTTTCATATCGAGAGACTCATAGATACGATAGAGTTCCATGGCAAGGATCCAACAGGTGGTTTTCTCCCTATAGAGAAAGTGGATTTTTTTATAATGGATAATATAGCTACCATATTGAATTATAACAATATGGAAAAAGTTGAAGAATTCATTAAATCCATGTGTAAATTTCACGAAAATCATCCGCATATCCTTGGATGCGTGACTATAGATAAGGAATCGAATCCCGAATTGAATGAAGTTTTGATAGAGTATTTTGATTATATGGTTGATATTGAAAAAATAAAAAAGGAGGTAGATGTATGAAACTTGAAAGAATCTCTAGTGGTATAGATGGGTTAGATGTAATGATCGGTGGGGGATATCCTTTCCCATCGGTGTCTCTGGTTGCAGGAAGTGCGGGTACTGGTAAGACAACATTCGCGATGAATTTTCTAATAGAGGGTGCTAAACGGGGTGAACAAGGTCTTTTCGTCACTACTCTTAGCGAACCAACGCAATGGATGTTAAAATATGCGAGTCAGTTCAATTTCATTCAAAAGGAATACTTCGATAATGAGATCAAATATGCTGATGTTGGAACTTTACTGCAAAAAAAAGGCTATGAAAAATTATTGGACATCATTGATGAAAAGATAGCTGAATGCATGCCTCAAAGGATAGTGATTGACCCGATCACAGTTGTTGGAGCATTTTTTGAAGAGGATTACAGACTATTCCTTTTTGAACTGGTCAATATATTGAAGAACTGGCAGGCCGTGACAATCCTTACTGGAGAGGTGAAACCTGGAGAACCGTATCCACCTCAGATAAGTTATGCTGTAGATTCGGTTATCCTACTGAGCATGTTGGAAGAAGAGGGTACTAGAAGAAAATACCTAGAGGTTCTAAAGATGAGAGGTACGAATCACACATCTGGAAAGCAACCTATGGCTATAACCACTGAAAACGGTATCACAGTTTTGAAATCTCGCTTCTAAAACTAGATCCTTCAATTTTTCTTTAGATGTACATCAAATCTTGCCCCACCGAGTTCGGAGTCTAGGACGTCTATTTCTCCACCATAACTTTTCAGCAGTAGTTTTACTAAATACAGACCTAGTCCCGTCCCCTTCTTTTTGTCGGAAGTGTAACCCTTACCGAAAACTTTGTTTTTCTTTTTATCAGGGATCCCTCTTCCATCGTCTTCGATGCTGCATATCACTTCCTCATCAGAATCTTCACATGTGATCTTGATGAGTTCTCCCCCGGAATATTTGAGGGAATTCTCGATGATGTTCGAGAAGACCTCTTTTAATAAATGACCACCTTTTACATCACTAATCTCTGAAGGACACTGAACATCAATTTCAAAGCCATTTTCTTCAGCTTCATATTTTAGATAATAAACAGCCTCTTTAATTTTCAGTTCCAGGTCGATCATCTTTGTTTCTTCCTTATCCGCCTTTTTTAAATGACCGATCTTTTCTAACAGATCCACGCTACTGCTAGAACTTTTTTTAGCTTTTTGTAGGTATCCCTGTGCTTTTTTTGATAATTCTGTTTCCTCTTCTAGGAGCTGTAAATAACCCAGGACTACTTGGATTTTGTTCCCTATATCATGTCTGAGAAGGGTATGTAAGAATTGTTCCCTCTCTGTCATCTCTATTCTTTTCAATGCTTCCTCTATGTGTGAAATGAATATCTGAGCAATCTCCATATCGGTTTCATCGAATTTTTCGACCTCCTTCGAGACCGCCTGGAAGACACCGATATCACCCAATGGTACCGTTATACCTGATAGATATCTATCTGATTTTGGTTCGATCTCGTCGAACTTTCTTATATCTTTTATTAGATACGGTCTCTTTTCTCTGTATGACAAACCAGAAACACCTTTGTCTATATGTGCGGGTTCTTTTATCTCCTCTGGTGTGTCGCTGGTCGTGGCTTTTACAACAGCTTTTCCGTTTTCTTCGACTACGAACCCCGAAACATCGAAGTTGAGAATCTTATCCACGGCAGATATGGCTAGTTCATAGACTTCCTCTTCGGTTTTACAGTTCTGGAGTCTTGAGGATAATTCATAGAGAGCTTTTATCTCCTTTTCACCTTCTTTCCTGTTGATCTCGATACTCAAGACTTCGGCTACCCCCTCGATCAATTCATCCTCTTCCTTTAAGAACGGCCCTATATCTTCTTCCGGTCTTTCTTCAAGGTAATACACCTCGATATCTCCTCTTTTCTCTCCGTCCACGATTATATCTTTCTTCAAGCTCCATTCGGTTTCCTCGAAACCATCGTCATGGTGATCCACACCATCTAATTCTATCTTGCAGGTGGTGATCTCAGACCACTGGAAAGCTTCAGGTATCTCGCTCACAGTCTTGATCAAAAGATCCGTGATATCGATATCCCTCTCTTTAGATAAACGTAATATATTGTACATCACTCGGAGTTCTTTTTCACGTTCCACTCTATCTTTGATATCCCTGACCACACTCAATATAACTCGATCCCCACCATAAGAGGTCATACTCGAATTCACTTCGACGGGTATATTTCTTCCTTCCTTAGAGATATGTACGGATTCGAAGATGTGTTTCCCCTTCTGCTCGATCTTTTCCATCACATCAGAGATA
>PULU01000144.1 GCA_003551065.1 Thermoplasmata archaeon
CTACTCTTGCTGCAGGGGCCATCCCATCGTACCCATCAGGTTCCCCATAGTTCTCCCAATCTCCCACTGCACTACCGGTAACGTGTGTACCGTGACCCGAATATGCAGTGTCTTTATGGTCCGCATACTCTTCGTAATGTACTACTTTACGGTGGTCCTCTCCAGGAGTCCCGACTTCGTTTTCAGCGTGTCTGAACATCGCATGATCGTAATCGATGCCGGTATCAGCGATACCTACGATCTGATCCTGACCATAGATCCCTTTATCCCAAATAGTTCTACTATTATCTGCGGTGTCAAAAGATTGAACTACCCATGAAGCGTCGTCATTCATCAGCTCGTATTGAAGATTTTCTGATATTTTTAAGACCTCACTATCTCGTAAAACATATCTGAGTTTAGAACTGCATAATTCGATAGTAGCTGAATTGTAACCTAAAGTCCCCTCCCTGAATGATATAAGTTCTATGTTGAGGGGTTCAAAACGGTCTCTTAGACTGTTCGCCTCTGAATTACTAGTCATTTTGATATCTATCATGACTTGACTTTTTTCACCGTCTAGGTAAGGAACAAGATCCTCCTGCACCTTAAATTCCGGACCGTAGTTCGTATATGACTCGATGAAATACCTGTTCGTGTATCTGTTTAGATCGGACCCATTATATTCCACGAGATATGAAAATCCTCGGATCCTTTCATAAAATTGAAAACCCTCTTTTTTCAATTCCTCTATCCAGTTCTGTTTCAATGGACCGATGAACTCCATAACGAATAGACCATCTTCAACATCTGAATCCAAGGTCGTTTGTACCTTTTCAAAGGAATCTCTTGAGATCCAAGTGGGTCTGTTTCCTTCATCCAGAATTTCAACGATGTATCCTTGATCTTTTATAGATTCTATTATATGTTGATTTGTTTCTAGGACTGTAAACGAATCATACTGATTTAAAATATTGATATTTTCTCTATTCATTAATTCATTAGGATCACTACCGAAATCGTAAACCATCGCTTTTGATAAGTCTGTTTCATCTTCTTCTACAATATTTGGAGCCGTCTGATAGATACCCAAAAATTGTATCATTAGCAATACAGATAGTAGTATAGTAAATGTATATCGTATTTTTTTCCTCATCTTTTTCGCCTTTTGATAAATTACTATTGTATCATGGCGCACAGAAGATATTTAATGATGTATTTGATATATCAAATTGGGTCTGTTACTATCAAGAAAAGAGTTACATGATAGATTTACGTGTAAGGTATAAATAGATTCCCTAAGTTTTGTCAATATTGACGGGTAAATAATCTCCATTAAAAATAAAAAAGAAAGAAGAAGTTTTTAGT
The DNA here is from genome assembly GCA_003551065.1 of Thermoplasmata archaeon. Classification (GTDB taxonomy): domain Archaea; phylum Thermoplasmatota; class Thermoplasmata; order Halarchaeoplasmatales; family Halarchaeoplasmataceae; genus Saliniplasma. The sequence continues at coordinate 1,348 of PULU01000144.1, forward strand.
AGTCTTCATCATCTAGCATGTAGCATCCTTCGAACATATCGTTGTATGTATCCCCTGCATCGATATTGTTCAACCAATCTGCCATATCTTTTGCTGCTTCGTATCCCTCATGTGTTCCGAGATCATAATGAGCTAGTATCATATCTATAGCCTCTTCCATAGTTCCTACGAAGTAATCGTGGTGTACTCCAGGTATGTGGACCATGGGTTCACTCTCGTAGTAATCGTAGTGCTCAGCAGTCAGCAACAGAGCTAAGATCTGCACTTCAGCCATCTTTTGCATATCAGGTCCAGAATATTTCAATATTTCACAAGCCTTACTCTGATCTAAATCCTCTAAGAACTCGTATTCATCTTCATACATGTCAGTTATGTTTTCTAGGTACATGAGCACATCTTCGAGTGGTACTTGATAACCGGTATCACCGGGTGCAGTATCTCTACATACATTATGCCTCCAGAAACCTCTAGTATGACCTTCTGGACCACAGACTAATGGTGCCCAATTTCCGAAGAGGACTTCTTCTTCCGCATCACATTCTAGATCAACGAACACACCCAATTCTGTAGTGTTCGTCCATCCTTCCGGAATGTTTTCTTCAACGTAGTAGAGCCCCTCCTCTAGTGCTAGGAAATTGAAGTAGCCATATATATCTGTATAAGCTGTTCTGATAAGTTCATCAGGTTCTCCGTTTTCTGTGGTGTAAAGGTATATCTCCCAACCCTCCATGTACCAATCGTCTTCATCGAATTCTCCACTTTGGTTAGCATCGAAGAACTTGTAACCATAGATCCTACCTTCGCACACTTCATCTTCCAGGTAATTTCCAAAATTTACAGTGATCAATTCATTTTCACAATCAGCTCTTACTTGCACTAGACTAGCTGTGGTATTGATCCATCCCTCAGGAAGATCTTCCTGTACCCAGTAATAGCCCGGTTTCACGTCGAGGAAATAGTAGTAACCGTCTTCATCCGTATAACTGGTCTGAATTATTTCTTTGGGTTCTCCGGTCGTTTCGTTTGTGGACCATAGAATTATCATCCAATCCTCGATGGGATAATCTCCATCAGTTTCATTGTACACCCCATCTTGACTGGTATCAAAGAATTTCATACCAGTTATGTTTGACAATTTGTAATTTCCGAAATCTATCCTTCTTTGCTCTCCTGGTTCGAGATCTACATAGACCAAAGTTGGTGTTGTATTGAACCATCCTTCTGGTAGTTCTTCCTGTACATAGTATTTACCAGGCATGATATATCCGAAATCATACCATCCCGTGCTATTAGTCGTCTCTGTTTGTATTATCTCGTAAGGGTCTCCGAATTCGTCGACACTCCATAGATATATCGTCCAATCTTCTAGTCTTTCTTCATCGTCATCTGCATAGCCGTCAAGGTTGAAATCACAGAATTTTAAACCATACAATCTAGAGTATTGGGCGTTACCGAACCAAACTTCGGAGTTCTCACC
>PULU01000120.1 GCA_003551065.1 Thermoplasmata archaeon
CCGCCACTGCTGGAGCGATTGACCGAGGACGCTCAGAAGATCCACCAGCAACGACCGATCTTGCAAGAGACACTCGCCACCGCTACGCAACCGAGGTGTGAGTCTTAGCTAAAGACGAATGCCCTGTAGACGTGCGAATTCCACAGGGAGCATACATCCCACAATCTACAGTCTATTTCGATAATCCTGCAGAGCGGCCGCCACGAAATGCAACAGCCTGGCGACCACGAGAATTCGTTGACTTGCTCTCTGAGTTGTTAGATGAGATCGAGGACTCACCACATGTTGATTCAGATCGGTTACAATTCACCGACCTTTGTGTGGCCGAGATAGCACCACGGTATACAACCAGCGACCCACAAACAGGTGACACCGTCGCTACACCAGAATTGTACGATGACCAGGGAGACATCACCCTCGGGTACTTCCGTCGTGAGGGAAGTCTCTCTGCAACCGAAATTCGGGATTCACTTGATACAGCAATGCCGGGTGAAACGCGGTCACCGCCACAGCTCATCCAGATCACTGAAGCAACGGCTAAACCGGCTCGGTCAAGTCGAGAAACACAGCAACCAGCGGGACGACACAAATACTTCACAGAGGGCGAAGCTGAGCGGGTAGACAAACTTGATGCAACTCCTGCTGCCTGGATGCTGGACCAGGTTGCTGCGGCATCTGATAGTCATCGGCCACTCGATCCGGTACTCTCTGAAATTGAACGATTCTTCCCACAGTTCGCAGAGACGGATCTCCTCGAGTTTATTCAGCTACAGGGACGCACTGAGACGAGTGAGCGATTCTACGCAAATGAGGTACTGTCACGATGAGTGGAACGGTCGAAGAATCTGATGGCGAGGGGTCGCAAAATGAATACATCCCACGGGTCGGTGGGGAGATTGATCTCGATATTTCGGTTGACAGCGAATCACCGTTCGTGGTTATCCCTCGTGGGGGTGCAAAGGAGATTGGCCGGAGTTGCTATCAGGTTGAGACGCGTAATGGAACGTATCTCGTCGACGTCGGACTGAATCAAGGTGACGGGGGACTATTCCCTGATCTGAGAGGTCTCGATGAGGGACAGATAGACGCGGTTTTTCTCACCCATGCTCATATTGACCACGTCGGCTCGCTCCCTCTGTTGGAGAGTTACGGCTTCCTCTCTGATCAGGCACCAGTAATCACAACGAGGCCAACAGCTGCGCTTGCAGACACATTACTCCGGGATTCACTGAAGCTTCACCGGCGAGCGACGCAAAAACCAGGGAGAGAACAGCAGTACTCGGAAACAGACCTGAGGAAAGTTATCGATCGATTCCGTCCCTGTGGATACCAGGCGGCAGACCTGAGTGATCACGTCGCACATATTGAAGACACGGAGACACTCCACTTCGAATTCGGGAATGCATCCCACCTACTGGGTAGTGCTTGGTTAGCACTAACGGTAGACAGTTCACGGGTTGTCTTCTCAGGAGACATTGGCGGCCGGTCGAATCATCTCCCCGAAATTGATGAGCCTCCGCAGGCTGACGCCCTCTTCCTTGAATCGACATATGGGGACACCCATTCGCATACCAGTGCCAGTGACACCCGAACGGACATCTACAACGAAGCTATCGACGCAGCTACCGATGGCAAGCCAGTACTCATCCCCTGTTTCGGGGTTGGACGGTCTCAAGAGCTGCTCTATATGTTCAAAAACCGGGTTCACACGCTTCCTGAAGAGGACCGAAAGCAGCTCAACGTAGTCTATGATGGAATGGCGCAAAGCGCCACTGACACGTATAACGAGCACTGTCGAAGCGAGTTCGCAGCCGAATCGATCCGGAACTACATAGTAAATTCAGGTGACCAACAACCATTCCTCTTCGATCAGGCGTCGGCCGCTAGACGAATGCCGATGTCTCGCGAGGAATTGCTCGAAGCTGATGAGACACCGATCATCATTGCTCCATCTGGAATGCTCTCGGGTGGATTCTCACCGACCTACTTACTTGAATTCTGCCAGCGGTACGATGATGCACGCGTAATTCTCTGTGGATATCAAGCCGAGGGGACACCTGGTCGTCAATTGGAGGACGCTATTGAGGAAGATCTCGAGAGAGTTGGTGTCACGCTTCCCTCAAACGGACTTAGCGGGGGGATACCAGATGAGGGCGATGGAACCCGCGTGAAGGTTCCTGTAAGTTGGATAAGTCGATATCACGGCCTTTCAGCCCACGCTGCCCGAAACACGTTGCTTCAATTCGCTCGTCAAGTCTCACCGTCCCAAGTGTACCTTATTCACGGTGAACAGGAGCAACAAGAAAAAATGGCACAGCACCTACTAGATAATCTAGACTCGGTTTCCGAGATCCAGTTGACGGGAATGATGCATCCGGTATCTGTGACACCGGACCTTCCCGAAGAAGAGATCGTTGGTGACAGGCCTGCGAAACGAATACTAGACGAGCGTGGTGCTGACATTGAGGTTGGCGATAGTGCCCAGTTCGGATCTGACGCAGTCCACGGGACGTTATCTGAATTCAGTGATCAAATCGAAGCTCTTGAAGTAGCCCTGCGCACGTTGAGTGGTCAGCTCGCCGTTGAGCGACATGATAGTGGATTTTCGGAGGAGGATATCCGCCAAATCGTCCGCGATGAGATGGACGAGATAGTTCGTGAAGCAGTTGAAGAGAACCAATCCAACTGAGCGGGTCAGAGCATCTCAATAGCTAAACACATCAGTCAGGACTATACTGACTCGATGGTGACTACCTCAACTTCTGGAAACTTCAGGTCTACGCAACATCATCAATTTCTTCGAGGGCCTCCGTAGCCA
>PULU01000063.1 GCA_003551065.1 Thermoplasmata archaeon
GGACAAACCATGGTCCACAACCCATGAAATGATCTTTCTAATGTCTTCGTTAGATAATCCCATAAAATCATTATCAAAATCACTACTTAAACTTTGACGAAATTTTTTGCAGATAATACAACTGAGCCCAAAAACCAAAAGTTATAAATATGTTAAAACAGAATACGTTTTTGCAAAATAAATACATAACTAAGGTGGTAAAATGAGTGAAAATTGGCCAGATAAACCTGTAAAGGTGACGGACGATAAATTTGATGAGTTTGTTAACGATTACGATTTGGCTTTGATCGATTGTTGGGCTGCATGGTGTGGACCCTGTAAGATGATGGAACCGGTCCTCGACGAATTGGCAGAGGATATGCAGGGCGAAGTTGCTGTGGGAAAACTCAACGTCGATGAAAACAAAGAAAAAAGTAGAGATTACGGTATCTCTTCTATCCCCACACTACTGATCTTCAAAGATGGTGAGAACGTAGATAGATTAGTAGGCGCAATGGATAAAGAAACTTTGAAACAGAAACTCGATTCATACAAATAAACTCCCTTTTTTATTTTTTCCGACCGTAATCTACTTATCCTGTATCCTTTTACCTACAATCGGGAATAACATGACTGTAAAGGTAGGAATTAATGGATATGGAACCGTAGGGAAGAGAGTCGCAGACGCAGTGTCCCAACAGGACGATATGGAGATCGTAGGAGTTGCTAAACGCAGTCCTACTTACGAAGCTGAGATGGCCGTAGAGAAAGGTTTCCCATTCTATGCAGCCTCGGATAAATACTTAGATGATTTCGAGGAAAAAGAAATACCAGTAGAAGGAATGCTAAACGATCTACTCGAAAAGGCTGATATAATAGTCGATGGTACACCGAAAAAAGCTGGTTATAAACCAATCTACGAAAAACACGGTGTCAAAGCTATTTGGCAGGGAGGAGAGGATCACAAACTAACGGGACTCTCATTTAACTCTATGGCTAACTATGATGAATGCTTTGGTGCTGATTATGTGAGGGTTGTTTCATGTAATACCACAGGCCTTCTAAGGACTTTGTATCCAATACATAGAGACATCGGTATCAACTCAGTGCAGGCAGTTATGGTAAGAAGAGGGGCAGATCCATGGGATACAAAAAGAGGGCCGATAGATGCTATTACGCCTGTTCTAAACATACCTTCACATCACGGACCAGACGTTCAGAGTGTGGTTCCAGAGATCAATATCCAGACAACTGCTGTAAAAGTTCCTACCACTATAATGCATTTACACAGTGTTATTGTGGACTTGGAAAAGGATGTATCAACTGAAGATATATTGGATTTGTGGGAGAAAACCCCTCGAATAAAATTCTTCAATGCTTTCCAGGGTGTTGATTCTACAGCCAAAGTGATGGAATGGGCTAAGGATAGAAACAATCCAAGGGGAGACATCAACGAGATAGCCGTTTGGGATGATGCTGTTAAAGTTGAAGATGGAAGATTATATTATTACCAAGCCATCCATCAGGAGAGCGATATAGTTCCTGAGAATATAGACGCTATCCGTGCGATGATGGAGATGGAAGAGGATAATATCAAAAGCATACATCGTACCAATGAGAACATGGGTATAGAGTAAAGTAGAGGAATTCAAATGTTAGTATGTCCACTAGATTACAGGTATGGCCGAGAAGAGATGAAGTCAGTTCTCAGTAAAGAGAATAAGACACAGAAACTTTTAGAGGTCGAAGCAGCTTTAGCTAGAGCACATGCTGAAGTCGGAAATATACCTAAAAGTGCTGCTGAAATAATATCCGAGAATGCCAATACCGACGTTGTAGACTGGGAAGAAGTTGAAAGGGTTGAAAAAGAGGTAACTAAACACGATATCATGGCTCTCGTTAAAGTTCTGGGTAGGTATTGTGGAGATGCTGAGAAGTATATACATTTTGGTGCCACTTCTAATGATATAATAGATACAGGTATGGCACTTCAGTTAAAAGAAGCTATAGGAGTTCTAAAAGAAGACCTTAACCATTTAAGAGATACCCTTGCAGATAGAGCAAAAGAACATCGTGACACGGTCATGATCGGCAGGACCCATGCACAGCATGCTGTACCGATGACTTTCGGTTTAAAATTAGCGGCATATGTTTCAGAAATAGATAGACATATCGAACGTCTGGATCAAGCTGAGAATAGGGTAACAGTCGGAAAGATGAGTGGTGCTGTTGGAACAGGTGCAGCCCTTGGAGAAAAAGCTGAAGAGATCCAAAAGATAGTCATGGATGATCTTGGATTAGGTATCGAAGAGGCTACCGGTCAGATCATAGGTAGAGATCGATACACAGAATTGATAACCCTAGCAGCAAGTATATCAGCTTCTTTACAGAAATTTGCAACAGAAGTCAGGAATTTACAGCGTCCAGAGATCATGGAAGCAGCTGAAGCCTTCGATACTGAGAAACAGGTAGGCAGTTCAACCATGGCTCACAAAAGAAATCCTATAATAGCAGAGAATATATCCGGGCTGGCCAGAACGTTAAGAGGGTTTGTTGTACCAACTTATGAAAATATGATACTCTGGCACGAGAGGGATCTGAGTAATTCATCATCGGAAAGGATAACGCTTTCACATACACTTGTACTCCTAGACGATATACTCGCTAAATCCACTAAACTGTTCAAAAACCTGAAAGTTTTTCCAGAAAATATGATGAATAATATAGAGATGAGTAAGGGACTTGTAATGGCAGAACCTGTGATGATGCATCTTTCTAGGAAAGGCATCAGCCGACAAGTAGCACATGAGATCTTACGTGAAACATCCATGATATCTATAGCTGAGGACCGTCCTTTAAATGAGGTGCTTCTGGAAAACGATGAAGTCATGTCTGTTACAACCAAAAATGAATTAGATGAAATCTTCAAACCCGGAAGTTATATTGGCAGGGCTGGAGAGATAGTAGATAACGTAGTTGGAAAGTAAAACCCATTCAACCTTTATTCTTTTTCTTCTTTTTCTTACCCAAAGGTTTCAGAAGTAGATTACCATAGAGCAGTACCTCGATAGTTTTAGCAACGAACAGTTGTCTTTTATAATGATCCATATCCTTTTTCATTTTGATCTGTGCGTTGATCTGAACTCTAACTAGGGCCAACCTGAGTTCTTCTGTTGATTCCAGTTCTTTGATATCAGATAATAAAAATGGTAATTTCTCAGGTTCCTCGAAGGCCTTCGCTACTGGGATCCATTCATCGTTCAATCCATTGGCCCCCTCTTCACCAGCTAAAATACTTATAACATCTTTCGAGAACTTTTCACCGTTTATCTCGATTTGATCCTTAGATTGGTGTCTCATATTTTTCACAATAGATCATAATGATTTTAGTTTTACCCCTGAAAATAGAATATAATAAAAATAAAAAGGGTTTAGAGTGTCAATCCTCGTCTTCGTCTAGTTTCAGTTCACCGACTTCTTCTTTGACTTCATCTAAGACTTCTCGAGCGTCTTTCTCTGCTTCTTCTCGGATCTTCTTTCTGTCTTTACCGCCTTCGCCTTTCACTTTCTTCTCGATCTTCTCGATCTCTTTTCTCATCTCTGATCTACCGGGTACTTCTCCAAGTATGTCCTCAGCTTTTCCGATTATATCCTCTAGATTTTTGATCTCAGTAGGTTCTCTGCTTGGTACCTTTCTAGATGCGCCTAAATATTCTGAAGCGCCTTCCATCAAGCGTGTAACTTCGAATGGGAATAGTATCTTAGTAGCCTCTCCATCGGCCATCGTCTTCAAGGTATCTAGCGAAAGATAGGTCATAGCTTTCTCATCTAAAGTGTTGGCACCTAGTGAAAGTATCCTCAACCTCTGACCTTGACCCTGGGCTTTGAGAATCTCTGCCATCCTGGTACCTTCGGCGTTCAATATCCTGCTCTGTCTCATACCTTCGGCGTTCAAGATCTTAGCTTGTCGATTACCCTCTGCTTCGAGGATAGCTGATCTTTTCTGACCGTCAGCACGAAGGATAGCAGCTCTTCTTTCTCTTTCAGCTGCAGTCTGTTCCTCCATGGCCTTTTTAACGGTCCCAACGGGGTCAACTTCTCTGATCTCGACGGATTCAACCCTTACTCCCCAAGCGTCGGTAGCCTCGTCAAGAACTTCTCTTAGGTGGGCATTGATCCTTTCTCTGTTGTATAATATCTCATCGAGTTCCATGTCACCGATTACTGATCTCAGAGTGGTCTGCGCTAGATTGATCGTAGCTGCTTTGTAGTTGGTAACTTCGAAGAAGGCCTTTTCAACATCTACAACCTTGATGTAGATTATAGCATCTACATTGGTCGGTGAGTTATCTTTTGTGATGACCTCTTGTCTAGGAACGTCAAGAACCTGCGTTCTTAGATCCAGTTTTTTCACTTTTGACACTACTGGATAAACTATATTCACACCAGGTTCCAGTACTCCCCTATAGTTACCCAGCATTATCCATATACCCTGCTGATACGGCTGTATGATCCAGAAAGCCGTTCGGGCAGCTGCTACTATGAATATCACTATTATGATCAGTAGCAGTATGATGTATCCAGCGGTCGTTACAGTTATCTGCAGTGGTAGCATATCATATCCTCCTTGATTTATTCTTCAACTTCTTTAACTAAGAGATGGACTCCTCTTCCCTCGATCACTTCGACCTTTTTACCTTCTTCGATCACTGTATCAGCAGTAGCGCTCCAGATCTGATTTTCTATACGTATTTTACCTTTGATTTGTTCGGGTTGGATGGTTTTTAGAACTCTTCCAGTTCTCCCTTTGAGAGATGAACTCATAGTGGTCGTTGGTTTCGTTGGAGGTGATAACCGTTGATAGAATTTTAAAGAGAACACCATCAATGGAGTGACAACTAATGCCACGATCACCGGTGTCCAGATCGTAGTCAACAATGCTGGATAAGCCAAACCGATTATCCCTAAGACAAGCAGTACTCCTCCAGGGATGGCCAAAAAGAATCCAGGTTCAACCACTTCGATGATCAAAAGCAAGATTCCTATCACAACCAGTATCAACCCAATGGAGTCCATATTAAAATGTTTAACGTTATTAAGGTATATTTAGTTTTTGATTTTTTCATATCAAGAAAACGAGGCAGTGAGCTTCTTATAATCAATTCATAATGTAGGAACGATTTTAAATTTGTCGTTAGATATGTCAAAGTTACGATATAGACCTGAACTATTAGAAAGAGGATTTGCGAAGATGCAGGAAGGCGGGGTAGTCATGGACGTAACCAACGCTGAGGAGGCGAAGCTCGCTGAAGATGCAGGGGCAGTAGCTGTGATGGCCCTAGAAAAGGTCCCTGCAGATATCAGGGAAGTTGGAGTAGTAGCTAGGATGGCAGATCCTCAAAAGATCAAAAAGATCATGGGAAGAGCTATCATGGATGCAGTTAAACATTATGACGATCTAAAAAATTAACTGAGATATCTGAGGGGCTCGGTGAAGCTATGTCCGGTAAAGATATAGAGACCATTCCGAAAGAAGAAAGGCTTCAGGATGGAGAATCGAGCCGTTGAACTTTCGTGTTCAACCGGTCACTTTCTACCCACTCTCCCCAGAAAGTTTATTTATAGATGAAACTTTAAACGTTCTAGATGGGATGCCATGGATTCCATAGCAGAAAGATTAGCGGATAAACAAAAAGAGATCTCAGTCGGAGAATTTTTCGAACGGAACAAACACATTCTAGGTTTCGATTCCCTTACTAAAGCACTAGTTACAGCTGTAAAAGAAGGTGTAGATAACTCCTTAGATTCGTGTGAAGAAGCAGGGATACTTCCAGATATCAAGGTCGTGATAAGAGAAGTGGATGATGAGGAATACAGGGTTTCCGTAGAAGACAATGGACCGGGGATACCCAAACGTAAGATACCCGATGTTTTCGGAAAACTATTATACGGTTCTAGATTCCACGAGATCAGACAGAGCCGTGGTCAACAGGGTATAGGTGTATCTGCTGTTGTGATGTACGGACAATTGACCACGGGTAAACCAACTCTAGTGCGATCCAAAGTGAAGGAAAAGGACTATGCGCAGGAGATGAAGATCACATTAGATACTAAAAAGAATGAACCAGACGTTTTGTCCAAAGAGGTAGTCCTCTGGGAAGACAAAGAACATGGAACACTCTTTGAAACAACTATCAGGGGATTGCTCCGAAGTGGTAAACATTCTGTTTTCGAATATCTCAAGAACACAGCTATCGTTAACCCACATGCCAGGATCACTTACGTTAGGAATGGAGATACCACCGTATTCAAACGTGCAACAGATCAGCTCCCTGGAAAAACAAAAGCCGTGAAACCTCACATAGAAGGCATCGAATTGGGGACCTTCGCCAAGATGGCTAAAAATTCCGATAGGAGGAAGCTTGTATCTTTCTTGGTCAACGATTTCAGCAGGATCAGCTACAACACCGCTAGAGATATCTGTGAAGAAGCCGGTATAGAAGAAGAGATGAAACCACGTGATCTAGATGTGGAATCCTGTAAGAAACTGTTGAAAGCTACTAAAAACGTCAAGATAATGGCTCCTAAAACTGATTGTCTTTCACCCATAAAAAGTATGCTCATAAAGAAGGGGCTCAAAAACGTCCTTAAAGGGTACAGACCAGAATTTTACGCACCGCCGATAACTAGGGACCCGGAAGTTGCTTCTGGTAACCCGTTCCAGGTGGAAGTGGGACTGGTCTATGGAGGAGACCTTCCATCAGATGGTCCTGTAAGAGTTCTCAGGTTCGCCAACCGAGTACCTTTGATGTATAAGAAAGGAGGTTGTGCAACAACTACCGCTATCCAGCAGATCGATTGGAGGATATACGGGCTGGATCAGAAAGGTGGAAGCGGTATGCCAAGGGGTCCTGTGATAATCCTCATACATGTAGCGTCAACTAGAGTACCGTTCACATCCGAGGCTAAGGAAGCTATCGCTGATATACCGGTGATAGTGGATGAGATCGAAAGAGGCTTGAGAGAATGTGCCCGTGAACTCAGGACACACCTGAATAAAAAGGAAAAGAGGAAGAAGGTATCCAAGAAGTTTATGATCGTTAAAGATATATTACCTATGATAGCCGAGAAATCAGCGAGTATAGTAGGAAAGGAAACACCATCATTAGATAAGGTCATGACAAATATCATGGGGGTTGTTTATATAGACAAAAAGATGGAATGGAACAACGGTGCAGCTGAAGGTATCATCGAGATAATGAATTACACGTCTAAAGAAAGGGAAATGTCCCTTTTCATCGAGAAACCATATCCTGAAACTGAATTGTTAGATTCTAGTCGGGAACCCGAACATGATGGAGACTATATAGAATGGAAACTAGAAAAATTAAAACCATCTAAAACTAGTAAGATCAAATTTAAGTTTTCTAATTTAGATAAAGAGGATATAGACGGGACCGATGTGTTCATCGATGGTGTCAATGAAACACACCTGATAGGTGCTGAACCCTTACCAGATGATTGGGGTGTTGAATTAGCAGATATCCACGAGGAGGATTGATGGTATGAAAGAAAGACATAAGAATGCGTTACGAGAATTAGAGGATATAGCGGAAGATATCTATGATCAACTTATTGAAGGAAACATACCAAATATGAGGATCCCTACAAGAACAAAGAATAATATAGAATTTGACGATCACCAGGGGGTTTGGAAGTATGGTAAGTCCAAGAGTACGAGGTCCGCTAAGAAATTGAAAGGAGCTAGGATGATCCTTAGGACCCTTTATATGTTGGAGTTCATAAGGGACATGATAGGCGAAGACAAATCTTCCACACTAAGAGAGATGTATTATATATCTGAGAGTTGGGAAAAGGGAAAATTCAATCGACAGAGTGAGTCCAACAGATTAGCTGAAGATATGGAGATAGTAACGGACTGCTTGAGGGAAGATTTCAAGCTTAGACCAGAAGAAGACGGTGCTCGAGTCATCGGCGATATCACTGTTGAGGAGAAGAACAGAAAAGGTGAGATAAGGAACATCAACTGTAGAGACGATGTCGGTGACTCTGGATACACTATACCGTACAATGTTGAAGAAGACAAGATAAAATTCACCGATACTAATGTCGATTTTTTAATAGCCATCGAAACCGGTGGTATGTTCGACAGATTGGTCGAAAATGGTTTTGATGAGCAGGCCAACTGTTTACTTGTACATCTAAAAGGGCAACCAGCACGTTCGACTCGAAGGATGATAAAGAGATTGAATGAAGAAGAAGGTATCCCTGTTGTCGTATTCACCGACGGTGATCCATGGAGTTTCCGTATCTTTTCAAGTGTAGCCTATGGGGCTATTAAAAGTGCTCATCTCTCTGAATATCTAGCTACACCAGGGGCAGAATATATCGGCATAACTGCCAGCGATATAATGAATTATGACTTGCCTACGGATAAGTTGACCAAAACCGACAGAAAAGCACTCCGGCAGGAACTGGAAGATCCTAGGTTCGATACACAGTTCTGGAGAGATGAGATCGAGACCATGTTAGAGATCGATAAGAAAGCGGAACAGCAGGCTCTGGCTAAATACGGTTTGGATTACGTAACGGATGTATATCTTCCAGAAAAACTCGAAGAAGCTGGACTGATGTGATAATAAAAGTACTAAAATCCATTACCTTATATTTTTAGTGTAAATGCGTACGATATTCTCAGCCCTGGCTTTACCTTTTCTCAATGTATCCTCATCTGTCTTGATCCGGTGGATGACCGTTTGATATTTACCTACATCCAATCTATCGCCTATGAAGAACTCTTCCTCGGGTGGAACTTCTAATGTTTTAGATACGCTGTTTCTACCTTTGTGGATGGAAACTTTTACCAATGATTTTTCATGTTTTCTTGTCCAAATGGTCTTTAGTTCTTCCACTTTAGAAGAAGAAACCCTTTTGTTTCCTTCCTGTTCCAGAGATGTAACTTTTACTCTAGATCCATCTACGATAAATTCATCTCCTTGGTGTACCCATTCATCTGGATAAAGAGAAATTTTCTTTCTTTTAGATTCTGTCTTCCAGCTTACAATCACCGGCACATCGATAGCATTGCTTTCCCTTATCACTTTATGTCTGGTGTGACCACATTCCTGGCAGCGTACGACCCCATCGATAGTGATCTCTTTTCCACCTGTTCCAACTTCTCCTTTAAGTATCTCGTGTTCTGTCTCCTGGTCGCAGTTAGTGCATATAAGATAATATGAATCAGGTATGTCCATGATATCATCCTTAATTCCATCTTATAGATTATGTTATATCAATCTTCCCATAGATCGAATCCGCAGTCACATCTAGCTCCTTGAAGATCTCTTCCACATCTTGGGCATTCCGCTTTTTCGATCAGATGTTCTATCCATGCCTTCTTTACTATATAGTCATCCTCTTCGATGATCTTATCATAGATCTCCTTACTCTCCTCGTCGTGTACTAGTTTTTTGAACCTAGTATGATCAATGGACTCACTAGTCTTATCTCTTTCTATCAGACCTGCTCTCTTGATGAAGTAGGCGATGACCATCCCCCCTGCGAAGCCTGCAAAGTGGGCCGCATGGGCGACACCCGCAGGAACTAAAAATACCATAGCTCCCTGCATCAAAAGAAAAGCTCCAACGGCAAGATCCACTCTTACTTCTGGAAGGAGTATAAACACTAAAAACATAGGTATCTTATCCTTTGGATAAAGATATACTATAGCTCCCATCAAACCCATGACAGCACCAGATGCTCCTAAGTTAGGGACCTCGGAGCCCCATATTACGATATATTGTCCCATAGTAGCTATCAAACCACCGGAAAGATATATTATACCAGTCCATTTTTTTCCTATCCTGGATTCGAGAGCCATACCTATGAAAAAGAGGATCAGCATGTTACCCAATAGGTGCCACATGTCACCATGGAGGAACATAAGGGTTAAAAATGTGTGAAGATTTTCACCTGTTTGGAGATATATCGCCTTCCCTGCTAATTCTTCTGAAACGATAAAATAGATTACTGGATATCTTAAAGCTAATATGTTGACCGATATAAAAACAATCAGATTTACGATAAGCATTATCTGGGTAAAGTAAAAATCGGAATTCATGACCACTAGGAAACCGATCAAGATGATGATCATGACCAAGGCGGTTATGAAATGCAGGTTCCAAATCCACTGAAACATCGATACGTTTAATGGCCGCATCAAATATATTCTTATTCCTGTTTCTTATTCCTGTGAAAAGTGTATGTTGAAGATCTGCAATATACTGATAAATAAATTTTATGGAAAAGTCTATAATATACCTGGTTATTTGATGGCATGGTGTACCTATGTATGTGGTAATGATCGGTGGTGGACGTGTCGGGACGGATCTAGTAAAATTACTGCTCCCGGAAGGACATGATGTAGTTCTTGTAGAGAAAGACGAGGAAGTGGCTCAAAGACTCTCTACGCAATTCGATGCATTGGTGGTACGGGGAGATGGTACAGATCTAGAATCGTTGAGAGATGCTGGTGTTCACAAGTCTGATGCGTTGATATCTGTCACGGGTGATGATAAGGTAAATCTTATCTCGGCACAGCTGGCGAATAATATTTTCAAGGTCCCAAAGGTCATCGCCCGGGTCAATGATCCGAAGAATGAGGGTGTTTTTTCAAATCTAGGTGTTCAAAACACTATAAGTACAACCCGGGCGAGTGCCATGAAGATAAAAAACATCTTAGGAGATTCTAAGACTATACTTACCATAGGAGGTAAAGAAGCTCAGTTATTAGAATTTAAGGTGACCGATAAATCTCCCATAGCTCACAGGCAGATAAAAAATGCAGGACTCCCAAAGGACTGCATAATAGTCTCTCTCGGTAGAGGTGATGAGACATATATACCGGATGGAGAAACAACGATCCGACCTGAGGACTTAGTCACAGTTCTTACTCGCACTGCCAATGTAAGAGAAGTCAAGAAATTATTCGAACCGAAGAAGAAATTTGGCTTACTGTGAATCATTCAGACTTTACAATTTTCTACCGAGGATATACCTGATAAAGTAGAACAGTGGTAGTACTTCTATCCTTCCTAACCACATATTTATTATGAGTACTATCTTTAACACGGGTTCTAAGGCCATACTAGTGACTCCTGAAGATAAACCTACAGTACCGATGGCACTTGTGACTTCAAATAAAGCCTCGAAAAAGCCATATCCATGCAATAAAAATATTACAAAGCTTATAAATAGGATTATGAAATATATGGTGGCAAAGGTAAATATTTTTATTATATTTTCATCAGCGATATATTTTTTTTCTAGATGATGTATCCTCTTCTTAGAAACTATACTCTTTGGTAGAACTATATCCTCGATCTGCCAATAAATGGATTTCAACATGACTCCTACCCTCATAGCTTTAAGGCCTCCACCAGTAGAAGACGTATTAGCACCTACTATCATAGAGATAAGGATTATCAGGAATATGACAGGGAAAGTAAGTCCGGACCAGACACTGTAAGGTACACTGTTCCAACCGGTAGTGGTCAGGGCTGATGCGACATTAAAAATCACATCATAGAATCCTGCATAGTTTCTTCCTTCATAGACGAACCATATATTCTCATGTTCAAAGACATATAGAATAAAAAATATACTTGTGAAAAATATCAACAATGACCAAAATGTCTGACTTTCTATGTCCTTGAAATATGTTTTTATCCTCCCTCTAAGCATATAATATGTCAAAACAAAATTAGTATTACCAGCTACCATTATCGGTAAGGCAGCAAGAACTATAGTTGGTGAGTGATAATATGCTTCGAAACTGTTACTGTTAACAGAATACCCTCCAGTGCTTAAGCCTGACATAGAATGACATAACGAATCAAACCATGTTTCCATACCAGCTCCACGGAATAAGATCGTTCCAGCGACCATAAGGACCAGATATATCCCACCGATCAACTTGATGGTGTTGGAAAGGGAAGGTGATATCCGATAATCCCTCCCGGTAGCCACTATGATCTCCATAGTGTCCTCCCATCTTTTTAGAGGCATCAAGATTATCAATCCCATAACTATGATACCGAGTCCTCCTAGATACTGCATGAAATGTCGCCAGAAATTGACAGAATGTAAGAAATAACTTGCTTCACCTCCGAATGTAGTTAAACCGGTCGTCGTCCATCCAGAAACAGATTCGAAAAATGCATCTAGAAAAGATATGTCTTGCCCAGCTGGTTTTAATAGATATAAAGGAAGAGCAGACGGGATAGAGACCAAGGGCCATATTAAAACGACCATACCTATAGCATGTTTTCTCTCAAAAGGTATAGAGGATGAATAAAAATTGAAATATACATGAGTGAGCAATCTGAACAAAACACCCAATAATGCTGACAATACTGAACCTGCCAAAAATGGACGATAGGCTACATATTCTTGATAAATAATAGCGATAACAACTGGGATAAGCATGACGAAGGAAATGATAACTAAAATAAGGCCTAATTGGGAAAGAACATAAAGATAGTCTTCCTTATTATATACCCATCTCATAACTTTATTCCTCTGTTTTATTATCTACAGAAGGTCTTTTTATTACATCTGTTTTTTTGATACAACTACTGATAAATTAATCTTTTCTTATGAGTCTTTTTTATGGATATGACACTACTATATAATTATAACGCTAATAATTCCAGTATAATTTGATCTA
>PULU01000048.1 GCA_003551065.1 Thermoplasmata archaeon
AAGTTGGTATGGCGGTAAACAACCCATACCCTAAAAGGGTGGGGCTTTCCGAGAGGGAGCCTATGTTTACCAGCCTAAGCCACGCAATACGCAATACGGCTACGTTACCCGTGTATCACACCCTCGGATGCCACCTCAGTCCGTTGCTCTGTGGTCCGCGTCTAAACATCTTTGTTGTCTTCGGGATAATATCCTATCGATGGTGGGAATTTGATTTCCAAACCAGGTCGAAGAAGTGGCGTGGACGAGAAAAGCGGGATAACATTGGCGAGAGGTACCTAACTGGTTGTCAGAACCAGGGCATAGAGCCATCAAACTGGCAAAGCGAATCGAGGTAAAGTATGAGCAAGAAAGTATATGTGCAGAACAAAAATGGGAAACCCCTGATGCCTTGTAAGCCAGTAAAAGCAAGGCATCTGCTCAGGGATGGAAAGGCAGAAGTGGTACAAAGAACACCGTTCACCATCCGCTTGAAATGGGACTGTGAAGAAAATACACAGAAAGTGAGAGTCGGTCTCGATACGGGTTCTAAGAAGGCAGGTATTTCAGCGGTACGAAAGGACGGAGAGGTACTCTACCAATCGGAAGTCCAGTTGAGAACCGATATCCGGTCGAAGATGGACAGGCGAAGAAGATACAGACGTTCACGTAGAAGTCGGAAGACCAGGCACAGAGAACCGAAGTTCGATAACAGGCGAAGAAAAGAAGGCTGGCTACCGCCCAGTTTGAAGTCGAAGGCGGAAAGCATGGTGAAAGCCGTGAAGAAAGTATCAGAGATATTACCCGTCGAAGGTGTGAACGTTGAGATAGCTCCCTTCGACATGCATAAGGTGAAGGACCCGGATATCGAAGGAGATGAGTACCAGAACGGCGAGTTGAAAGGGCATACTTCAGTGAGACAGTACGTTCTTTACAGGGATAAGGATCAGTGTATCAACTGCAAGAAAGACGATGTACCTCTACAAACGCATCATATACAGCCTAGAAGTGAAGGAGGTACAGATAAACCATCGAATATGGTCTCCCTATGTGTCGAGTGTCACGAGGAGTTACATTCAGGAGAGATAGAGTTGTCAAAGAGGAGTTTGAAATATTGGCGCAATAAAGAATATAGATTTGCATCTCACGTAAATTCAATGAAAGATCACATAGTGGACGAACTGAGGAAACTATTTGACGACGTAAAGGTGACCTTCGGTAACATGACGAAGGCTGCTAGGAAGAAACTGGGATTGGAGAAATCCGATGTGAACGATTCCATAGCTGTAGCTTTACAAGACTTTATCGATAAAGTTTCTGTCAGTAAACTGGGATATACGTTCATCAAAAAGTGCCTACCGAAAGGCAGATACAGACTTCATAAAGGTGAGAGGAGTGAAGTGAGTATATCGGCCGATAACTCCGATTACTTCGGTTTTAACCGATGGGATAAGGTAGAGCTACCGAATGGGACTGTTGGGTTTGTTAAGGGTAGAAGAAAATCAGGATACTTTGATATATCGGACATCCATGGAAATTCATATGATCATTCGATCAAACATAGCAAACTCAGGTTGATCTTCAAAGCAGATACGATCATAACGGAGGTGAAGGGTAATTCCTCCCTACAGTAGAACTGTGTGGTTTCCTTACCCGATGGTGATATTATGATCTTCAAGAAGAAAGAGATACGGGGAATATCTAGAAGGACCCTGAATATGATAATGGAGAGCGCTAAGGATTCTTACCCCAACGAGTTCGCCGCAGGTATGAGGGAGATAGAAGGAGTCATCTCGGAGTTGATATTGGTACCTGGGACCATATCTGGTAAGACAAGTGCTTTACTTAGATTGAGACAGCTTCCCATCGATTACTCGATAATAGGTGTAGTCCACAGTCATCCTTCAAGTAGTGTGTCTCCCTCGGGTAAAGATATGGTAATGTTCAGCAGATATGGCAGGGTACATATAATAGCGGGATATCCATTCGATATGGATTCATGGCAGGCATATGATCACAACGGAAAACCTATCGAATTAGAAGTGCTAGATTAGTTTATCTCCTAAAAGTTCTTCATAGACTTTTTCTATACTTTCGGCGACGATATCCCATGTGAAGTTCTCCAACACCCTTTCTCTACCCTTTTTTCCCATACGTTCTGCCATCTCAGGATTTTCTAATATCGATCTGATCTTTCCGGCGATATCCTGTGAATTCATGGGTTCCGCAACCAGTCCGTTCCTACCCTCAGTTATCACTTCTCTGACACCTGGGATATCCGATACTACTACGGGTACCTCCGAGGCCATGGCTTCCAGGGTGACTATACCGAAGGCCTCTAAACGAGAAACAGAGGGAAGCACGAAAACATCTGTGGCTCCGTAGTAATTCGGTAGCTCTTCGTTGGATACCCTACCGGCAAATATGACCCTATCCTCGAGGTTTTCGTCCTTGACGATCTTCTCTAATGTCGGTCTGAAATCACCAGTCCCTACGATGAGGTACTTCGTGTCGTCTTCAAGATATTTTGCCGACCTAACAAGGTATTCTAGTCCTTTGTGGAAAACTAATCTTCCCACATACATAACAACCTTTTCATCGGGATCTATACCATGTCTTTGTCTTATGTGGGAACCATCATTACTCGGATGGAATCTGTTGGCATCCACAGCGTTTGGGATTATATCAGCATCTCTGTACCAGACCGCTCTAGATGTAGCTCCGTAGGTGGTAGTTGTGGTGATTATCTTATCGGCCTGGCTCACGGAATAAGTACC
>PULU01000020.1 GCA_003551065.1 Thermoplasmata archaeon
ACGTAACTACTCCTCTGGCATGGTTAACCCTTGTTGTAGTCCTTATCAGAACCGGTAATTCGAGCTCTTCTGAAAGTGAGAAACCGTACTTGACCATCTCTTTCGCTTCTTGAGGTGTAGTAGGTTCAAGCATGGGAATGTTACCTAATAGTGAATAGTACCTGTTGTCCTGTTCATTCTGACTGGAATGCATGGAAGGATCGCCTGCCGCGACTATGACGAGTCCTCCTCGTACTCCGGAGTACATCAAAGTCATCAATGCATCGGCTGCAACGTTAACTCCAACGTGCTTCATCCAAGCCATGGCACGTCTACCGGAAGCAGCAGCGGCATCAGCAGTTTCTAAAGCCACTTTCTCATTAGCTGAGTACTCAAAATACATCCCATAATCTTTAGCTATCTTTTCGAAGGTATTGCCTATCTCCGAAGAGGGCGTTCCCGGGTACGTAGACCCGTGTCCTATCCCACCTTCCAAGGCACCTCTAACGATAGCTTCGTTACCTAAAAGTAGGATCTTTTTTCCTGGTTCATCTTCTAAAAGTTCTTTCATCTATTCACCTTTTGATCATTCTTCATCATTCATCAATTTCTCTTTTTGAAGGAGGAGTTCCCATTCTTTATCCACGTTCTTCTGGATCTTCTCAACTTCCTCTTTGGGTAGATGTCTGAATCTTCCCTGGAGTTTGAGGTATTCTTTTACAGGGGTCTTCTCTTTCGGTTTCTTGTAGATATTGTATTCTCCGTTCTCTATCTCATAGAGTGGGAACACGCAGCTGTCAACAGCTAACTTTGCAAGTTCTATAGTGTTTGAGGGATCTGATCTCCATCCTGTTGGACACGGTGCGTAGATATGGACGAACTTCGGTCCCGGTATCTCCTTAGCCTTCTTGATCTTCTCGATCATTAGTTCTGGATGACCGACACTTACAGTGACCGCATAGGGTATCCCATGGGCCTTGGCTATCTCCATCATGTTCTTCTTAGGCTGTTTCTTCCATTCTTTTTGACTTCCTACTGGAGTTGTTGTAGTCCATGCACCGTACGGTGTTTCACCACTCCTCTGGATCCCAGTGTTCATGTAAGCCTCATTATCGTACATCACCTGTATCGTATCGGTACCTCTTTCTACACAACCGGAGAACGCCTGTAAACCTATATCGGCGGTACCACCGTCACCGGCAAAGCCAACTACGGTGATCTCTCTCGGGTCAACACCTTTAGCATTCAGTGCAGCCCTCACTCCTGAAGACGATGCACCTGTTGTTTCGAAGGCCGTGTATAGTAACGGGATCTCTAGATTTCTAGATGGATATACACCTGGTATCACAGCCCAACAACATGCTGGGATGTTGATTATCGAATCCTTGCCCACCGCTTTTAGCAGATATCTCATAGCGTGTCCTGCTCCACAACCTGGACATGCGGTGGTTCCTTTTCTCATAAGTTCCTTTTCAGGTATCTTTGCCATAATTATCGCCTCCATCTCTCTTGATTGACTTTAAGGTCGACCCATTCGATCTCCTCATCTAAACCTTTATCCTGTAATGATATCGCATCTTCCATGATATTTTTCAAGATCTTAGGTGTAAGGTCTCTACCACCTAGTCCGACTATGTAGTCCTTGACTATGGGGTCGTGATAACCGTATATTGCATCCTTGATCTCTCTTGCTGCGTCTCCTCCATGGCCGAAGGTATAATTTCTATCGAGGACTCCGACAACGTTGACATCCTTGATCAATTCTCTGAATTTTTCTACGGGGAACGGTCTGAACGTTCGTAGTCTAGCCAGACCGATATTGTGCCCTTCTTCCCGTAGTTCATCTATAACGTCTTTAGAAGTGCTTGATATGGAACCCATGGTAACGATCAAAACGTCCACTCCATCTGTCTTGTACTCCTCGATCAATCCACCTGGATCTCTACCGAAGACCTCTTCGAATTCTTTGTTAACCTCTTCAACCTTTTCAGGTACCTTTTCCATGGCCTCGAATATCTTGTATCTGAAGTCCATGTACCAGTCAGGCATACCCAATGATCCGAAACCTAATGGTTGATCAACATCTAACTTGTAATCTGGATCGTATGGTGGTAAGAAATCGTCAACTAATTCTTGATCATATATCTCAACCGGTTCTTTGGTATGACTTAAAATGAAAGCATCCTCGACTATCATAGCTGGTAGCATTATCTCTTCGTCTTCACAGATCTTGTAAGCCATTATGACACTATCTAGAACTTCTTGATTGTTCTCACAGAAGAACTGTAACTGCCCTGTTCCCTTTTGAGCTAAAGTATCGTGATGATCTGCCCAAACACTCCAAGGTGGACCCATCGCTCTGTTGATATTGGTCATCACTATAGGAAGCCTAGCTCCTGATGCCCACATCAAAAGTTCGTGCATGAGCGCTAATCCGTGAGCGGATGTTGCAGTGTAGGCCCTTGCACCTGCATTAGATGCGGCTATACTGGCCGCCATGGCAGAATGTTCACTTTCGACTTTGATAAATTCAGCATCCATCTCTCCTTCTGCGACCAGTGAAGCGATCTTTTCAACGACCTCGGTTTGAGGTGTGATCGGATAGGCGGCGACAACTTCGGCCCGCGATAGTTTTGCACCGTAGGCCGATGCATAGTTACCGGAAACGATCTTCATTTCAGACATAGTCTTCCTCCTTTTTCATCTCGATAGCATCTACGGGACATTCTTTAGCACATATCCCACATCCTTTACAGAAATCATAATCTACTTCTG
>PULU01000122.1 GCA_003551065.1 Thermoplasmata archaeon
CCCTTACACGGAATTTTCAGTAAAATTCCGTGAATCGATGGAAAATCCAACGGATTTTCCAGTAGATGTTAATGACTTCCGCAGGGATATTGCCTCCCTGAGCAAGCCCTATATTCAAAGCACCTACGCTATCTCGATGGGCTTCTATACCACATTCTTTGCACTTGAACAACCTACCTCTCCTGACTTTCTTCTCCGAACCACATTTTGGACACTTACTGCTCGTTCCACGCTCATCGATCAATTCTATCTCTATTCCATAGTTTTCAGCAGTCCACCGTATTCTGTCTGCTAGATACTTGTGAGACCAGTAGTTGTGTACCATACTGTCGGCTTTGCTGCTCCACTTTTCTTTCTCTCTTATGCCGGTCAAGTCCCCCACCACTACAGTATCCACACCTGCCTGATAGCACCGCTCGATGAAATCGTGTGCGATCTTCCTTACAGCATCTTTGAACTTCCTCTTACGCTGTCTAAATAACCTCTTTATCCGTTCCGACGTGTATCTGTCGTTCTCTTCCTTGGCCTGGGACTTTGCCTTGTCTATCTGCTTGTTATACAACCACCAATTAGATAATATTGGTCGTCCGCTGTATCCTACAGTTGTCTCTCCACCTTCGATGTACGTCATAACAGGATATATGACTCCTAAGTCTACATAGGCTGACTTATCGCCTCTTGGTTGATGTCGAGGCTCTACCTCGACTGATTGGAAGGCTCTCCAACGATCATCTAACCTATCGTAGACTATTTCGAGCCTACCCTGTTTGCCATCCCAGTGTGGTTCTCCTTTGATCTTACCCGTTCTTCCAAACGGGAGTTTAATTGTTCCATCATCTTCTATCTCGTAGCAGTCGTTTCTAACTAATATCCTCAATTCTTTCTCATCTTTCTTTCTATCTTTCCAATATCCTGCGGGATTTGGTTCTTTCATCTCATCTTTGTTCTTTACCCATTTTTTCAAGAGTGAAAAATATGATTTCCAAGCAGAATTATTCTTGCGGACTATCTGCTGAGCCGTCGCACTACCTATCCAGCCTTTAAACTCGTCATACAATACATCGGACGACCAGTCGAATTCTTTATCTTCATCGAAAAAAGATTCTCTCCTCTTGTAGTTCAGTTTATTCCAGAGAGTAGAACAACCTATCCCTAATCCCTCCGCTTCTTCAGGGTCATCCCACTCGATATTGAACCTGTTCGTTCGTTTCATCAAGACAATAATATCATCCTCAGCATACTATTTGTACATTTATAGGGGAGGGGGATCGGTGAAAGTTGATATGCTATCGCCATTCATCCTCCACCTAAAGGTGGTGGCATTCTGGCTGATTTTATGTAACTTCTACTGGAATTGTTTGACAATTCCATCGACATGAAGAATCTATTGATTCCTCAGTGTTTTGAACTAAGTTATGAGCTCCCCTACTTCTTATAGGAATCTAGAATTCCTATGACCCTCAGAAAATCAAAGATTTTCTAAGTAAATGAGAATTTCTTGAAGAAATTCTTATGCCATCGGGAATTTAATTCCCAAGATGAGTCAAAGACCCTCTATACTATACATGGAAAAGAGATCTAGAGAGTTTCTTAGACCAGGTGCCAAAATTTGAGAGGGTCGAAAAAGAACTTAAAGGGGTATTGTACTTCTGAAACTAAGTTAAAACGCTCACACTCACTACGAATTCAAAAAGGGATAATTATGGAATGGGGATTGATCAGTTTCGGTATAAGTACGATCACTGGGTCTATATTGATCATAGGATTGATGATCGATTTAAAGATATCTGAGATCGATCTATGGCCTATTACAAAAGTGAGTTTCTTAGGTATGATCGAATTGACTTTATGGTTCATATTTTATGGTTCAACTCTTGCATTTTTTATATTTACATTGAGACCGTTGGCTGAATTCAACATCATCGCATGGATAGGATCGATTATATTTTTAGCTGGATTTAGTTTTTTCATCTGGTCAATTTTGATTCTAAATTTTAAAGAAACATTTGGAGTCAAAGGTGAATTTTGCTCAAAAGGTCCTTATAGGATCTGTCGAAATCCACAGTCAACAGGTATCATGATCAAATTTTTAGGGGCTATATTGATGACTTCTTCGATCTTGATGATCATCTTAACTATCTTACATGCAACTCTATTATTACTGACAGTTTTTGCAGAAGAACCCTGGCTGCGTGAACATTACGGAGAAAATTATGAAAAATATAAAAAGAAAGTACCATATCGATTTATTCCGTATGTATTTTGATGATATAGATGATCAGTGGTATCTAAAATTGCCCACAATCAAATCGTTTCTTTTCACACGCCTCTTTCCCTAGCTCTGCATATAAACAAAATACCATCTTCAACAGATTCATATCTGCCTTCAACGAACAAGTTTACTACGAGTTCTAATGAAACATAAAAATAAGAAAATCAGTTTGAGATAAGATTCCCTGACAAACTATTGGATAGAATAAAAAAATGATGGATTAAATCCCTCTAACATAGATCATATCTTATCATAAATATTTCTTCTCCACTTCATCTAAATGAATCCGTTTGCCTTCATCTATCTTTTTTTTGCTTCTTTTCATTCCTTTAATACTTCTGGATTGGAGAGTAATTTCATGTTTTCCCTCATATGCTCTACTTCGTTTTTGAGTTCGTCAAATTCTTTTTTTTTACCGTTTCCACTAAGGACATTTTAACCTTCCTAACTGTAATTAGGTTTATGTGCTTATTTATAAATATTAGAAAAATGACAGAGAGGATATACATTGTTTCAGAGACGTCTAACATCGATCTATGGCCTATCACAAAAGTGAGTTTCTTAGGTTTGATCGAATTGACTGTATGGTTCAACTCTTGCATTTTTTATATTTACATTGAGACCGTTGGCTGAATTCAACATCATCGCATGGATAGGATCGATTATATTTTTAGCTGGATTTAGTTTTTTCATATGGTCAATTTTGATCCTAAATTTTAAAGAAACATTTGGAGTCAAAGGTGAATTTTGCTCAAAAGGTCCTTATAGGATCTGTCGAAATCCACAGTCAACAGGTATCATGATCAAATTTTTAGGGGCGATTTTGAAGATCTGATCCAGTTAACATAGTGTTAATACATATTTTATAAAAAACTTAACGATAACATACCTACCGTTAATTTTATTATTAACTAATACTTAACGTTAGACATGAAGCAGGAGAAGTTTATAAAGTTACTTAGGGAGGGAGGATCACAAGAATTAGAGTTCAAGTCCTTAGTTACTAAAAATATTGGAGAAGAGATCTGTGCATTTGCTAATTCTGATGGAGGCTATATTTTTGTGGGTATATCGGATGATGGGGGTCTAGTTGGATGTGATCTCAAAGCATCTAAGGAGCGGATATCCCAACACCTTACAAACATAACTCCTCCAGTAGAAGTGGAGTATGATCAAATCAAGGTCGACGATGAAAATATTTTGATAGTAAAGGTACCTAAATCAGATCATTTATGCGGGATAGGTGGAACAGTTTTTATAAGGATTGGAACTTCAAAACGCCCTTTATCTCTTCAAGAGATATTAGCACAGGGTACTGAGACACTTCTTTTCGAGATCGATAAAACCCCTACAGATCATTCACCGAACGATCAATATCTAGAGAAGTTCATATCCGATTCTAGAGTTGATATACAAAACCCTTCAGAATATCTCAAAAACATGGAAGCGATCACTGATGAGGGAAAACTGACTCTTGCTGGACTACTCATGTTCCATGAAAAACCACAATCTTCATTGCCTCATACATCAGTGAGGATGACGTTTGAAGATGAAAGTTGGAAAAGATTTAATGGTCCTTTGTGGAAAATTGTAAGAGATATCGAAGAAGAATTGAGAAATAGATTAACACTAACCTCCCTGCAGCCCAGTTTCAAGAGGATAGATGTATATGAATATCCTATGAAAGCCATAAGAGAAGGAATAATAAATTCTTTAGTTCATAGAAATTATGCCATCAAATCTGAAGTGTTCATCGAGCTAAGCCCAGAGAAACTCACTATTAAAAATCCAGGGTCATTTCCTCCGGGTACTACTCCTGAATATCCACATCCTGTTCCTAGAAATCCAATATTATATGAACTGATGTTCCAGATGGGATATGTGGAAAGACAGGGTCGGGGTATCCAACTTATAAAGGAAGAGTGTAGAGAACATCCCTTTGTTTCATTAGACTATGAATTTGAAACAAGCTTTACAATATTGAACTTTAAAAAAGATATAAAATCTATCTCTAATGAAGAAAAAAACATTTTATCATCGCTTTCAGAAGGAGAAAAAAGTGCTAAAAAGATAGCTTCTGAATTAGATATCAGTAAAGTCACGGTACTAAAAAAGATAAATAGATTAATAGAATGGAAGTTGATTGAAAAAACAGGTCGTGGTCCTTCAACTAGATATAAATTGGGAAAGAAATTTAAGTAAAAATATTTAAACATAGAAATAGACAATACCAAATATTTCCTAGTTCAAGAAGTTGCCTTGTAAACGCTAGACCATATCGATTTATTCCGTATTTATTTTGATGATATAGATGATCAGAGGTATCTAAATTTGCCTACAATCAAATCGTTTCTTTCATAAATTGACATATCCTATATATGTAGCAATCTGGAAACCCAAAGATTAAATAGATTTTTTCACATCTAAAAATAGGGATAAAATGAAAAAACAAGCTTCGATATTGATCTCAGTTTTATTGTTACTTTCAGTGGTCATGATAACTACAGTCGATGTCTCTCATAGTTCAGATGAACCTGAAGAAAGAGATACATTTGATGACGGACCGCTGTGGAAAGTTAACTTGACCGAGGACCAAGCTGCAATCGGGGCTGTAGAAGATGATCAGGTTCTAGCTATGAATGAAACCAGTTTACATTTCATAGAAGGCGACGGTGATATCCGTTGGAGTAGAGAATTCAACGATTTAATATTTTACCGTAGATATGGAGACCAACGAACTATCATCAGCCACTTCTTTACAGTTTCAATAGAAGATGGTGATATGGAATTTACCATGCATCACATCGACCTTGAGGATGGGACATCTATCTGGGAAAAATCTTTAGATTCAGAACCATACGCTGTTAATTATCTGGTGAGTGAGGATAACAGCGTATATATCCTATCCCATGAAAATATAATCAAGATATGCGAGGAAGGCGATGAGCTCTGGCGAAAGGAACTGGACCTAAGTCATTCTTTTTCATTCTACACAAGATTGGATGCTGATGGAAACCTCATAGGTGTAAATGCAGGTTGGGGGGTAGAAGATGACAAGATCCTTTGTATATCTCCAGAAGGGGATTTAGAATGGGAGATGGAGATAGAAGAACAAGAATTTTACATGGGGGTAACAATGGATGTCAAAAGGGATAGTATTTACTTTCTAAATGATCAGACCATGTACAAACTAGATGCGGATGAAGGCGTGGTTTGGTCTCGAAATTATGTGGACTTAGAAGATGTTAAAGATTTCACGGT
Organism: Thermoplasmata archaeon; assembly: GCA_003551065.1. Lineage (GTDB taxonomy): Archaea > Thermoplasmatota > Thermoplasmata > Halarchaeoplasmatales > Halarchaeoplasmataceae > Saliniplasma. Next base: position 5,534 of record PULU01000122.1, read on the forward strand.
AATAGACGAAAGGATCTATGTCTTCACGTCCCCAGATGATCAAAATTTCACATTGAGTGAAATATCGGATGATGGAAAAGAACTTTGGAACACTACAATGGAATTCGAAGAATATGGCGATTCTTTTCATCCATGGATGGAAATGGGTAATGATGGAAGGATATATTTTGGGATCTTAAACCTGACTCAAGAGATGCAAAAACTTGAACTGACTTATGCTTTTGAACAAGATGGGACATTGGCTTGGGAACATCATTTCGATAAGAATGTGACCAATTTCCCACAAGTCTCTGAATCAGGGAGGATATACATCTCTACAGCTGAAGGAGAGATATATGCTTTCCAGAGTGAACTTTTAGAAGAGGACCCCGATGAACGTGACCCACATTTCCTAATTGACTATTTCTGGATCCTGGTAGTTATCATAGGAGTGGTCGTGATCATTTCTATTATGATATTGAAGATACGAGATGGTCAGGTAAGCCAAGATACATACGAGGAAGAAGAGAGGCCCGCTGTCGGGACGGACAGATACCAACACCGTCCTTATGAATGGGATAACGGTTCTCAAGGTACTTTCCAACGTGTACACGAAGAAGAACAGGCGGAAAGTGAAACAGAAGATGAAGAATAACAGTGGATCACACAGCTACTTCAAAGATACAGATAACGATAAAATATAGTAGGATCCTAATACCCGTTACGATGTCCTTGATCTCCTCAGCGGGTGTTGTTGATCACCAAGTGTTTTGAGGATTTGTACAGCGATGCGATAGAGAGTCGAATACGGTAAATTCGGTTTCGAACTCTCCCCTGGAATAGACACCGATCTCGTACCGTTGGCTGAAAAGCTCGCTGATTAGTTCCCCCATCTTCCCTTAACCTATGATATCTACGGTTTCGTCGATATTATCTCTCTTCCTCTTTACAGGATACCTTCTTCTCCCTTTACCTTACCGATATCTTTGGCTACCGCTATCCTTTCGTCAAGATGTTTCAATATCTCTTTTATTTCTCTTCTTCCTTTCTCTATGTTTTTTCCCATCTCTTCAGTCACTGGCAATCCCTGTTTCAACTCCGCCGGAGTCATAGTCTTTATATAGCTATCTACATTCTAGTCAGTTATTTCTCTACACATCATATCATCTCCTGATATCGATTTTTAAATATAATGTATTACATCTCAACCCGACCATAAAATTCCTAAAGATAGTAGAAGTGCTATGCACATTGCTTTTTTCGTCCTTCAGCGGGGCAGTGTATATCGGTAGGGGATCACGACCATCGAAAACTGATGAACATCCCTTATATATATGATATTGGACAGATCGACCTGTCTACGAGTTCTGTATCAATAGACGACCACACTCTTGACTCCAGGTAACCCCTTGATATCATCAACAGCATCCATGGGGATGGGGGACTCGGTGATGATGTATAGTTTAGGCTCTTCGGTCAATTTCGGATCTTCAGTTATACACTGTCTGATACTGATACCTAGTCTAGAGATCTCGCTGGTAACACCTGAGAGGATGCCTATCCAGTGTGGATCATCGGGAATTATCTCTATCAGACCGGCATCGATATCTCTTGCGACTTCTTTGAAGAAGGCTGTAGCTCTTAAATTCTTGAATATATTTGATAACTCCTCATCGTCCTGGATGGTGTTTATTGTAGCATCAACTGTCCTTCGATCAACATCCAAAACCCTACCTATGCGGGAAGACGACATCTTGACTCCATTACAATATACATTGTCGTCTCTCACACTCAAACCGCTCTCTAAAAAGAATTTAGCGGTCCTTTGTTGGGCAGAATAGTTCCTGAAATGCTTTTTGATTTCCCACATGGTTGTACAAATATGGTCATTAGTATAAATAAATTTACTAGTTTTTTGAAGATTTTGATCCCTATGGAGGTATGGTATCTGTATTCACTCTTCCTTCCTTTTATCCATGGTGTGAAGGGCGAAGATGATCCCACCTGCGGCAATGAAAGAACCAACGACTATTATGAACAAGGGATCTGTGTAAAAGTTATCTCCCTCTTCATGGTCTGCTGCTGGGTCATCCCCGTTAGTTTCTTGGTCACGATCCCCGTCACTATTCCCGTTAGCAGGTCCGGACTCAGTGATAGTTACTTCATGTATGATGATGTCCTCTACAGGTACATCCTGGGAACCACCAACAACGCTCGTTTCTACAGATGCGATATCATCAACTACGTCCATACCGTCGATAACTCTACCGAAGACACAGTACCCCCAGTCATCTTGTGCTCGATCCCAATCCAAAAATCCATTATCATCATGATTTATGAAGAACTGGCTGGTGGCTGAATGTTCATAATCTCTTCTAGCCATAGCTATGGTACCACGTTCGTTTCTATGACCGCTTTCTTCTGCTTCGTTTTGTATCGGGTCATACGTAGGTTCCTTCTGCTCCATACCTGGATAGAACCCACCGCCTTGTATCATAAACTCATCTATAACTCTGTGAAAAATCAGGCCCTCATAGAAACCGTCCTCAGCATACTTGATGAAATTTTCAACTGTTTCCGGGGCATCGTCTTCATATAACTCTACCTCGATGTTTCCTCTGTTCGTTCTTATGGTTGCGATAGGATTACCATCTGATGAACCGTGGACCGATACAGCCGATACCATCAGTAAGACCGAAACTGATACACAGAAGATAATGTTTCTAATCATCAGATTCATAATCTATCATATCTAGCTCATTTAAAATCTTATCTGTTCCTTAACACATCGTCCAAATTAGTATTTCACCACAATAGTATATCTAAGATCTCATCAGGGGACTCTATCCTGAGATCATATCTCAGTTCATATCCAGGATTTAGATTCCTTTCGCCGTACTTTGCATATACCGTAACGAACCCAAAATCGCCAACCTTTTGATCCATGATCTTCACGCAGCTCCATGAACCCATATATAATGAAAATCTATTTATAGCGGATACTCTTCGAGCGTGAACGGGGACCATCTCCATGCAGGAAAAAAGCCGAGAAATCACGAATTGGTCGAAGCTGTGTTCAAGGGTTTCCAGCAACAGTACTATTTTTTATATATCTACCACTGGTGACGAACTAAACTTTCCTGCGAAAAATGTAAGTCTATTAGGATGTATGATATAGGTAGGGAATATATATGAGTAAAGATAAAGAAGAAAACTCAGACCTCGAATGTTGGGATATTGAAACGAAAAAGAAGATGGGGGGCGTGTGTTTGATACCGGAGAGATGCAAGGGCTGCGGTTTTTGTATAGAGTTCTGTCCAGTCGGTGCACTCGAAACATCTGATAAAACTACTGAGAAGGGTTATCACCCACCGGAGATGACTGAAGGTTGTATCCTATGTGGTAAGTGTGAGAAGATATGTCCAGAATTTTCAATTTATCTAAAAGAGGAGGATGAATAAGATGATGAAAGCAGGTACACATTTCTTAGATGGAAATACAGCTTCTGCCGAAGGTGCTATAGCTGCAGGATGTACTTTTTTTGCGGGTTATCCGATCACACCGGCTTCAGAGATCTTAGAACGGATCGCCAATCGTTTCCCGGAATTACATGGCAGTTACCTTCAGATGGAGGACGAGTTGGCAAGTATAACAGCTATATTAGGTGCTTCATGGGCTGGGAGAAAAGCTATGACAGCCACATCTGGACCCGGGTTCAGTCTGATGATGGAGAGTTACGGCCTGGGTTTGATGACCGAAACACCATGTGTTATAGTCAACGTCATGAGAGGCGGTCCTTCAACAGGATTACCGACTAAAGTCGCCCAGGGAGATGTGAATCAGACTAGATGGGGTACACACGGGGATGTTGGAGTGGTAGTTTACGTACCATCATCACCGCAGGAGATGTTCGATATGACCATCCAGGCGTTCAACACTGCAGAAAAGTACAGACTTCCAGTGGTGGTTTTATCCGACGAGATGGTCGCACACATGACCGAAAAGGTCGAGATACCAGAAAAAGATGAGATCGAGATCGTTGACAGGAAGAAACCTAGAGATCCACCGGAAGAGTTCCTACCGTTCTGTCCAGATGAGGATCTTGTTCCTCCTATGGCCAACGCCGGTGAAGGTTATTCAGTCCACGTTACAGGTTTAACCCATGATGAAGAGGGCCATCCTTCAGTCGATGAAGAAACTCAAAATATGCTTGTCACAAGATTGATAGATAAGATCCGAAAGAATGCCGACGATATCTTAGAATACGACGAGTACAAGACCGAAGATGCAAAAAAAGTCATAGTGGCTTATGGAAGCGTCTATAGGGCGGCAATCGAAGCCGTGGATATGGCTAGAGAGAAGGGTTACAAAGTCGGGCTGCTAAGACCGAAAACTATCTGGCCCTTCCCAGAGGAAAGGATCTATGACCTTGCTAGGGAAGGAGTCGATTCATTCTTAGTAGCTGAGATCAACTTCGGTCAGATAGTCTTCGAAGTGGAAAGATGTACAGCGGGAGCTGCTCAGACGTACTTAGCACCGAAGATGGGGGGCAGTATCCACACACCTGAAGATATCTTAGAGAGGATAGAAGCCATCGAAGAGGGAGAGATCCCTCAATTTAAGGAGTGATATATATGAGCATAAGAAAAAGCAGAGATTTGTTCTCACCAGATTATATGGATCAAAAACCAGCCAAGGGAGCTGCTTACGGTAAACATCCGTTAGATGGGTATCTGAGAAAAGATAGGATACCGCACATATGGTGTCCAGGCTGTGGGTTGGGAGTGATATTGAACTCTTATCTAAGAGCCTTGAAAGATACAGATATAGCTCCAGAAGATACCGCTGTGATCTCGGGTATCGGGTGCAGTGGAAGAGCTGCAGGATATGTAGATGTAGATTCATTCCATGTCACTCACGGTAGAGCGATACCCTTCGCTACAGGCTTGAAAGTAGGTAATCGTGATCTAGTAACGACGGTTTTCAGCGGTGACGGCGATCTTTTTGCTATAGGTGGTAATCATTTCATCCACGCCGCTAGACGTAACGTAGATTTCAACGTGATCTGTGTCAACAACTTCAATTACGGTATGACCGGTGGTCAGGCCGGTCCAACGACTCCAAGTGAGGCAGAAACTTCCACGACACCTTGGGGTGGTTTCGAACAGCCGTTCAACTTACCTGCAGTGGCGGCTGGTGCCGGGGCCGTTTATGTGGCCCGCTGGACCACGTTTCATGTTGAACAACTGATAAACTCGCTAGAGAAGGCGCTGAAAAAGAAAGGCTTCTGTTTCATCGAAGTACTATCTCCATGTCCCACCGGTTATGGTCGTAAAGTCGGCTTGAAGACCGGTGTAAAAACTATGAATCATTTCAAGGAGAACAGCGAGATCGATCATGATGCCGACCTTGCAGATGTAGCTTTGGATCCCGATGACCCAAACTCCAAGATAATAGTCGGTGATTTCATCGATAGAGAAGCACCTACATACCAGGACGTGCGTGGGAAGGTTTTTGAGGAAGCTAGAAAGAAATTGGGGGTAGAATGATGAAGAGAGAGATACGGTTCTCAGGATTTGGTGGACAGGGTATAATATTGATGGGACATATCCTAGGTAAAGCAGCGGTTTTGGACGATAAAGACGTGACCTTGACCAAGAGTTATGGACCTGAAGCCAGGGGTGGAGCATGCAGTACTGATATCATAGTCGGCGATAGTCGGATACATTATCCACAGGTCAGGAAACCAGACGTGCTAGTTTCCATGTCACAATCGGCTTTAGATACGTATCTTCCAAAACTTGCAGAAGATGGCATGTTGATCGTCGATACAGGACTGGTAGAGAGTGATCGTGACCACGTAGGTTTACCCGCAACTAAGATCGCTGAAGAGGAACTTGGGTTGAAGATGGTCGCCAACATAGTCATGTTGGGTTATTTCACCGGTAAAACAGGATTCGTCGGTAAAGAGGCCATGGAAGAGGCCATCGCTGAGCTTGTTCCTGAGGGAACTGAAGAGAAGAACCTGAAAGCCTTCAACATAGGATACGAAGAAGGTAAAGAGTGATCTAGCAAGGACCGATACCGTCTTCTTCCAGAGTGAAGAGGTAGAGGGCAAAAGAAGTCAACCAATGCGAGCCCCGGTAATCTCTAGAAAAAGTCTGGTCAAGTCCATGGACAGAGTGATCTTCAGCGCTACTTAAAAACATCTCTTTATATCTATGCTCGTCAGGTAGAGCTCTGCCGACACTAGATAAACACCATGCTTTTGAAAGGTTAAGACCCACTAGATGGAACTTCATCAACTCGTCGAGTTCAACTTCCATAGGTTGAAGTAACTGATGTTCTTTACCTATGTCGGGTAGAAATCCGTCCAGCCAATCAACGAATCCTTCCTGATCCAGGATTCTTTTCATCAGATCAGCTTCTACAAGAGTAGGTGAGAGAAAATCCCAGCCCACGGGTTCGTAATCTATCGGTGCGGAAGTATCGTTAATGAAAAACTCTCTTGACTTTTTTTCTACTTTTATTTTCAGTTTTTTTTCGTCCTTAACCTTTGCATAGTCCCAAAACGCCTGCAAAGCGAAGGCTGAATTACCGTGGGTGCCGACTCTCAGCGGATATTTCTGTTCTAAAAATCCATCTTGGATCAGTTCGAGGAGCTTGTTTTCTAGAGGTTCTAGATTTCTCTTCCATCTTTTAGATCGTACATCATCCCACAGTTCCAACTCGACTATCAAACGCATGAACCATGCCCACCCGTAGGGTTTCTCGAAATCCCTGTTCTCATCGAAATACAGCTTTTCCTTTTCTGCTTTTTCTACTGTGAACTGTTTATCTAAAAGTTCGATGATTCCTTCTTTTCGGGGGTGATCAGCTAATAATCGCAGCTGTCTAACCAAACTCCAGTGGCTGTGAACCGCAGAATGCCAGTCGAAGCAACCGTAGAAGATAGGATGTTGTTTTTTTGGACCAGTGAATGGATCGGGAGAATTTAATGAGTAGATAAA
>PULU01000001.1 GCA_003551065.1 Thermoplasmata archaeon
ATATTTTTCCTATTACTAAATAGTATTTGTTAATTATAAATATGTACTACCTATCAGCGGTAGTAAATATATATTGCCATCTCATAAGAATTTACCCACCACTCCTCTCTTAGGATTATTTTTCGTAGAGGAGAAAGTGTTCGGTTTGAGCAGTACCGTTATTTTTAAACATATTGTCCACTTTTTGTGAGAAGTGTTACTAAACTTCGATATCTTGTGGAAACCTTTGGCCGGGGATCCCCTTTACTACGGATCTTTTATATGATCCAAGGTTGAGCGCTTTTTGATCATTCTGGATCGTCGTTTCGACATCTCAAGATATTTTTGAAGGAGTTGAGAGAGAGGACATCTAATAAACTCAATCAACGATCTCATCTACCCGTCATCTCTCAAACGTGATAGCAAAATATATTTAGAAAGGAAGGGCGTTGTATTAAATGGTGTAAAGATGCCCACGGTAGATGTTAAGATCCCTCATGATCTTAAGGAGAAAATGGACAGACACAACGAAATAAACTGGGATGAATTGATCCAAAGATTCATAAGCAGTCATCTGTCCAGGATCGAACTGGCCGATTCGATAGCATCCAAGAGCGAACTCTCAGAAGAGGAAGCTTTGGAGATCGCCGAAAAGATCAAAGAAGGCATGGCCCAAAGACACGGCTTGGTAAAATGAGTTTTGTAGTCGATACCAATATTCTGATGTCATCGCTTTTGGTAGATAGTGTTACCTGAAAATTGATATTCGAAGTCAACGAGAAGTTGTATTCGCCTGATTTTTTAGAGATCGAACTTGATAAGCATAAGGATATGATCCGGGAAAAATCAGGATTGAATCCTATAGAATTGGATAGTTTACTAACCCTGTTGATGGAAAATATAATTGTTGTTCCGAAGGAGATGTATGACAAAAATATGCTCAAGGCGGATGACATTTTAGGCGGGGTTGATAAAAAGGATGTGCCATTCATAGCTGTGGCCTTGGAAAAGGGTGCGGTAATATGGTCGGACGACAAAGATTTTGAAAAACAAGATGTGGTCGACGTTTGGAAAACTTCAAGGATGGTTGCCGAATTTTTGTAGGTTTTTCAGACTGTTGTTTTCCTATTTTGTGTGGTGGAATTTGCCAGGAATTTAAGAAAATCAACAAGGACAGATAGATCATCATGATAATTATAGATACCTCTGTTTTTATAGATGTACTCAGGTCCAAACAATAGGAGTCTTCGGTTAAGCTTTTTAAAGAAATCGAAGCGGGAAATGTGGAGGGCTTCACTTCTGCGATCTCTGTGGCAGAATTATCCGTGGGTGCGTATCGTTCTAAACGTAAAGATGCAATAAAGAGTACTTTTGATCTACTCTCTTTGGTCAACATAGTACCTTTGGACGAAAGGATCGCTGAACACCGCAGTGTTGATATCTGACCTCAACTTATCACCCTGGTATCTATATCTTCAAAACTATGATTGGAGTTTCATTTATCATAAAAGTAGGGAAAATTATAAATGTATGCAAGTACTTACTTACATGATGAACACCCAAGAAAAGATATTAGCAGCAGCCTTCCGGCTTTTTTCAGATAGAGGATACGACTCCACGAGCACGAGACTCATCGCTAAAGAGGCAGGTGTGAACGAGGTGACCCTCTTCAGGCATTTCGGTTCTAAAAGGGAACTGTTCGATGATGTGATCAGATCTCATGCCGAGCAAAGAGAAGACCTTATAGATGAAGTGATAGAACCAACAGGAGATCTGAAAGAAGACCTGGTCCGATTCGGTATCGATATGAATGATATACTTAGACACTCCTCAGATTTCTATAAACTCCTGTTATTCGAGGTGGATCGAGATCCAAAGATTTTCGAGATGATATCACATGTACCGAGAAAATTTATAGAGAAATTTTCAAGTTATGTGGTTTACGCCAAGGATGAAGGTCTGATAAAGGAGGAGGTGGATGCTGAAGTGTTCACTATGGCTTTCTTTTCGTTCTTCTTCAGAGCCATGATAGAGAAAGCATTCTTGGGAGAGGGGACTATATTTAAAGTCGGTGAAGAAGAGATCCAAAGATATGTAGATATCTTAGTCGAGGGGGTAGAAAATGACTGAAGAGTTCGCCGTGGAAACACGTGAGCTTTCTAAGTACTATGGAGAGTTGAAAGCGGTAGATGATGTAGATCTAAAGATCCCTAAAGGATGTATCTACGGCTTGATCGGACCGAACGGTGCCGGTAAGACGACACTTTTCAAGATGTTCACAGGTTCGTTAAAACCCACGGAAGGGACTGTGAAGATCCTGAACGGTGAACCTGGGGGATCTAGGGTGTCGAAACTCATGGGATACATGCCCCAGGGGACAGCCCTTTATGAAGGCCTCACCGTTGAAGAGAATCTAGACCAGTTCGCCGGGCTGTATGGTCTGAAGGGTGTTGAGTATGGAAAGCGAAAAGACGAGATACTGGATTTTGTCGGTTTGAAACATAGACGGAAGTCCATGACCTCAGAACTATCCGGAGGTATGAAGAAAAGGTTGAGTCTAGGGATCTCCATTCTACACAGTCCCGAACTTCTACTGCTCGATGAACCAACGGTGGGAGTGCATCCTGAACTTAAAGCCGAGTTCTGGAAGAATTTCAGAGAGCTGGTAGATAGAGGGAACACCATCGTGATAACCACCCATTATCTGGCCGAAGCAGA
>PULU01000090.1 GCA_003551065.1 Thermoplasmata archaeon
CCAGTGGATACACTCCTCTCTGGAGCCACTTCCAGAGACACCTGTCGTCACCAGGCCCTGCTTCGAACCCTGTGCATCGTACTGATCACCGACGACCACTCGAGGGAGACACCTCACGCTACCCAACCCTGCGATCAGCCGCGGTCGTGGCGTGTCGTCGGTCGTTCCCCGAGACGGTCGGCCTCTCGAGGTCCCTGGAGCCCCCTGTCCCCGGCTATCCGAGGACGGCAGCTGTCACCGGGGCGGTCGCTGCTCACCTCGAGGGCGTCGTCTCCCCAGGGATCTCGACGGCCGCCGGGAGGACGAGCCGTCGTTCGGTGTACTCAAGGCCGTTCTTGCGCTCCTTTCGCCTGCGAACAGCTACTCGATGCGTCGAGAGATCAAGCATGGCATCGATCACCCTCGAGACCAGCTTCTTCGCGTACGTCTTGCTGATGCCGGGCTCCTGTCGACGGATACGCGATTCGGTTGCAGATCCATAGATTGCGAAGTCGTAGCGTTTTTTGGCTAGTCAGAGCCAGTTGCCCGGGACCTAAAGAACCGTTCCAGCGAGGTCGTCGGTATACATCTCTATTCGTCTAATTGCCGCGGCGATTTCGCCCGCCGACGCAGCCGTATTGCAAGCGAGGATTCCGGGGTGGTGCTCAACGTTCAGTTCTGGATCAGCCCCACGAAAATCGGTATCTTCGCTCAGAATGAGCCGGTCGGTTTCGCGTGCATACTCCAAGAGAACCGTGTCTTCAGAGCCGAGTTCAACATCCTCACCGACGATAGCAACATCGTGTCCCTCACCACGGAGCGCAGAAACAATAGCTGGTGGAACGTGCTCATCAGCCAACAGCCTCATACCTCGGGCTCTGACTGGGTTTTCGTATCGAGGTCCTCGGGACCACGAATGACAGATCGCTCGTCGGGGATGGACTGACGCTCGGCTTGGATCCGGCGCATTTCCTCGGCGTGATCGTAATAATATACCAAGGCACGGTAGACGTCGGCGATATCGAGATCGTAGTCGGCGGCGACCTGTTCAGGGGGTTCTCCGGCATCAAGTACTCGCTTTGTGACATGGTGGACACCGATACGCCTTCCCTCGATTCGGGGCGCACCACCCAGCGTATCCTTCGTCGAGACGATTTCAGCCATTAGCAGGTACTACGATCCACGCACCAATAAAGGCTGGCCGGAGCGGCCTCCAGTGACAGCTGTTGTCTTCAGGATCTCCTCCAATCCTTGTCCGTCAATCTGATTACTCGCTTCTTATTCGCACTCGTCACCGGAATCCAGCCGGTCGTCCGTCGTTCCACTCGACTGCAGTGACTGCATCGGGGAGTGATTCGAGTCTTCGCTCGACCACGTCGAGCGGGTGTGAGTCGATGAAGGTGGCCGCTTGATGATCCACAGCTGTTGCGCTATCGTTTACTTGCAGGTGAACTGGTCCAAGATCGTCGTGCGTATCGTCTTGATGCCAGCCAACCAGCAGTTGTCGTTCTGGTTCGATCCAGTTGAACCAGTAGTACTCGTACGGTTCGCCCGTCTGCAGTTGGAATCCGACTTCGATTCGTGCGGTCGTCGTCGGATACGCCTCATCGCCTAAGAACTGTCGTGGGTTGACTGTGCCGACGACGCGGTACGGCCCAGCTTCACGTGGTTCGGTACGGCGTCGGTGAACAGCACCGAACTCGGAACTGAGCCGATTGCGGATGCGATCGTGGAGCCGCTTGCTCTGCAAATTAGCTCGATTGGCGAGAAAAACGACCATCAGGCAAACGAGGAGGAACTGTTATTTTTGTGTGAGGTAAGTTCGACGACGTCACCATACAGGTGGAGTGCATGTTTCACGAGCGCGAGTTCCGTGTTGACCGCCTCCCATGTAGCGATCACATTACGCCGTTCACGAAGTTCCGCGGCCGAGAACTCCTCTTCGGCGAGTTGTTCCCGAAACCCCTCGAGTGAACTGTCATTGAACTCCGACGCTAACGCTTCTTGCTCTTCTTTCAGCTCTGTGAGCTGCCCTTCCAACTCATCCCGCGTATGCTCCTCGATGAGGGTGGTAACCTCATCAAAGAGCATCCGAACTGGATTCGCGTCGTATGCTTTGGTCCCGTCAACTGTCGTTTCGATGACCCAGTCGTCCCGCTCTAGGCGCTGAAGTTCATCGTCAGCTGTTGCCCGTGAAACCTCAGCTCGGTCAGCGATCTCTTGGACAGGTGTTGGCTCGTTCAGTAGTTCGACGACTTCGCGAACCCGTTCACGTCCACTCATCGTATCCATCCACGTCCCGCGGTCTGAGTCCCTCATTGTCCTCCGCTACGATCCGACTCGATAAATAATTTGGCTCGAGTCAATTATTTGGTCACCGGTTGTGGAAGGCAGCCGATGCCTCGGGAGTTTCAGTGACGGCTGTCGTCGTCCGGATCTCTTCCAACACCTGTCCGTCTGTGTGACCACCGACGACCACTCGAGCGACAGACCACCCGGTAGCTGACCCTCGTACACCCGCATTCTTCCTGTGAATTCGTTTTTTGAGAGAGTTCAACGACCTCTCTCGAGGCTCTCTGATCGATATAGGGGCCCACCTGAAATAAATCCTGGAAGAAGAATTATATCCTTCCGTCGAGACGAGAGATTATGGGCCCACCAAACGAGGAGTCGGATCCGGCTGCGTTCGAAAACCCGTTCACAACGGAGGAGTCG
>PULU01000157.1 GCA_003551065.1 Thermoplasmata archaeon
CAGTTCATCCAATCATCGATATCATTCATGGATATTAAAAGGATATTTGTTACTCATTTTCACGGAGATCATTTTCTAGGATTGCCAGGACTCATCCAGAGTATGAATCTGAACGATAGGGGAGAAGAATTGGAGATATACGGGCCCACGGGAAACAAAAGGATCTGTAAACAATTGGTCAGGTTAGGGTATTTTAGACCGAATTTCCCTGTAAAAGTGTTCGATATCAACCCGGGTGCCCAATTAAAATTCCATGGTTACTCTGTAGAATCCGTCTCATCCGACCACAACGTTCCTTCACTGGCCTTCGCTTTAAAAGAGGAGGATAAGAAAGGGAGGTTCGACCGAGAAAAAGCTATAGAATTGGGAGTTCCAGTTGGTCCATCTTTCAGCAAACTACACGAAGGTCATGATGTGGAAGTCCATGGGAAGGTCGTCAAACCCGACCAAGTGGTGGGCCCTCCTAGACGTGGTAAAATGATGGTTTACTCCGGTGATACGAGACCATGCAGCGATATATGTAAACTCGCTGAGAACGCTGATGTACTCATCCACGATGCAACCCTTGAGTCCAAGATGTCAGACATAGCTATAGAGAGAGGGCATTCTTCGGTTAGACACGCAGCCGAGATAGCTGAAAGAGCCGGTGTGGATAAATTGTTCTTATTCCATATGAGTCCCCGATATGATAGTGTGGATGGATTAAAAAGTGAAGCTAGGGAGATTTTCAAGATGACGACAATACCTCAGGACCTTTTCGAATACGAGATATAAACTATGCGAAAATGATAAAAGGCATGAATATTACTATCTGAAGCGTCAGAACATGGAGAAATTTATAAGATCTATATCGGAAATAAAAGAAGACATCCAACCCACTAAGTTGATCCTTTTCACAGATTCTAAGAAGTTGATGGAGATCCTTTCAGATGAAATAACGGATATCGAATTTATAGTGACCACAAGTAAACCCCCTCTTACCAAACTACTTGAAAAGGGAAACGTACAAATTCGAAAATTAAATTACCCGCCTGAGATAGGTATCAACGTTCTTACACAGGCTAAAGATATAATGCTAACGTGCATAGCAGAAGGGTTGGTAGATAATTCAGACAGGATTTTGTTCGTTATCTCCACAGATGTTGATACTATCTTATTCTTTGATGTCCATAATATGGGGATCGCAAATTTAAAAGATAAAGTAGGGAGTAGGATAGATATAAAAGTCCTTGAATCCGCTTTCAATATCGGTTCTCACATAGTAAGGGAAGGAAAAGAAGGGATACCAACAGGTGCATTATTTATCTTAGGTGATGTAAACAATGTTCTTAGATATACTCGAGATAGTATAAAAGATCCTCTTCAAGGATATAACAAATCCGAATTGAACATCACAGACAGATCTAATTGGAAAACTATCAAGGAATTTTCGATGATGGATGGGGCTTTCGTTGTGGATGAAGAGGGCTTTCCCAGGTCCGCTGGCAGATATGTCATGTTCAAAGAGGATATAAATGATACCGTAGAAGAGGGGTTCGGTGGAAGGCACCTAGCTGCCGCCTCAGTCACTAGAAATACTAGGGCGATTGCAGTCGTAGTATCATCTGAAGGACCTATCAGGATATACAAAGACGGCGAAAAGATATATGATGTAAAGTCAGTTTAGGATGTTTTTTATTTTACCAATAGTTTTTATACTACGGGATAATGAAAAATTAACAGAGTAAAAAGTTAGAGAGAACAAAAGGTAGATATTATGAAATTGAATTTCTTAGGAGGCGTTTCAAAAGTTGGGCCTCTATCGATGGTAATGCATCAAAACGATATGACTTTAATATTTGATCACGGTATGCTTCCAGCAGACCCACCAGAGTACCCTATGAGGTCACCTTTAGTGGATATCGCATTTTTATCACATTCGCATCTTGACCACTGTGGTATGATACCTGCATTGGTCAGGCAGAACGATATAAGGGTTCTAACTACACACCCTACCCTTGAAGTATCGGAATTGCTGCTTTACGATAGTTTAAAGATAGCTGGGATCGAAGGCTATCCTAAACATTTCGAGAAAGCTGACATAAAAAGGACAAAAGCAGCCTTTGATATGATGGGATACAGTTCCAAAAGGGAGATAGGTGGTCTTGAAGTAGAGATCCACTCAGCCGGGCATATACCCGGATCCAGCATGTTCGAGATAAAGGGAGAAGAAACGACACTGTTCACTGGAGATATCAATACCAGCAACAGTCGGTTACTGTGGGGGACGAGTCCCGTCGAATGTGATAACCTGATCCTTGAGTCCACTTATGGTGGTGAAGAACACAAGGATAGAGGTGAAACTGAAAAAGAATTGCTAGATAAGATCGATGAAACACTGGAAAGAGGAGGACAGGCCATAGTTCCGGTGTTTGCTGTAGGAAGGACCCAAGAGATTTTGATGGTATTAAATGATAGAAATTACGATGTATGGTACGATGGTATGGGTAGAACAGTCAGCCGTATATACCAAAATCACGAAGGATTCATACGCTCCATTAAAGCACTTAGAGATAGTGTTGGGAATGCGAATAAAGTAAAATCTCACTCTACAAGAAAACAAGCTATGGATGCAGAAGTCATAGTAACTACTAGTGGTATGCTTGAAGGAGGACCGGTACTCAATTATCTACAGGAGATCAGACGTGATCCGAAAAGCTCGATATTACTCACAGGATACCAGGTAGAAGGAACTAACGGAGATATGCTTCTGAATAATGGTATGATCCGTGATAGAGGAGCGACCTTGCCCGTTGAATGTGAGGTAGAGAAATACGACTTCTCCGCACATGCAGGGCATTCAGAACTGGTAGAATTTGCAAAAGGATGTGAACCAGAGAATATCGTTCTCATGCATGGAGACAAAAGAGAAGAGTTGGCTAAGGATCTGGACGAATTTGAGATATATATGCCTGATGAAGGTGAAACGATAGAATTATGAATATATATCTCCTTGATCGTTTCATATATGTATGATAAAATTATATTGGATAAACCGATCGGTGAACCGGTCTAAGTGATTAAGGATAGGAGTTGGTCATTTGAGTATTGATCTTTCGATAATAAGATTCGTCATCTGTTTTATTTTTCTAGGTGTAGCTGTGATCAGTGATGTTAGAACCCGTAAAGTTCCAAATAAACTATGGATGGTCATGGCCCCTATCGCTGCATCGATACTAGCATTGGATCTTTATCAGAGAGGCGTCAGTTGGAGGCATTATCTTATTTTCATACCCATCGCTTTTTTATTTGTTGAAGCTTTGATAGAGAGACCTCCTATCGTATATAAAGGAAAGATCAATCCCCTCGTATTTGGATGGTTCATATTACCTGTGCTTGTTATAATCTACATGATCTATTCTATTAGGAGCTCAATGCTACTATGGTCGTTGATGTCTGTAATAGTTATGATGTGCCTGGCATTCGTCCTATATTATTTTGCCATACTTTATGGAGGAGCAGATGCAAAAGCGGTAGTAGCCCTAGCTGTTCTCTTCCCATTTTATCCAGAGATACGGGGTCTTACTCATTGGGCTGGTGATGCTGTTTTATTAGACTTCATGGAAATCTTCTTCCCTTTCACCTTCGTGATACTTCTAAATGCAGCTATCTTAACCCTGTTCTTATCCCTATATTATCTCACAATGAACCTTAAAAATGCGGACATAGGATTCCCGCAGATGTTTTTCGGGTACAAGATGAAGGTGGATAAGATCGAAGATTCTTTCGTTTGGCCCATGGAATATTACGAGGATGAGAGAAAAAGAATGAAGCTCTTCCCAAAAGGATTGAACGAAAGAGCTTTAGAATCATTAAAGGACAGAGATATAAATAGAGCCTGGGTAAGCCCAAAAGTCCCTTTCTTAGTTCCCATGTTCTTCGGTTTCCTTCTGGGTTATATAATGGGAAATCCTTTACTACATCTGTTCGAATGGATTATATAGCTTTGAGTGGAATTAAGGATCAAAGAGATAAATATTCAAGTTTTAAGATATCTTTAGATACTGCACTATATAACACGGCCACTGTAAAAAGAGAACCCAAAAAGTTAGAGATAAGGTCATAGATCGTATCATCTAATCCTGCCTGAAGTCTTGTCTGGTATATACTATCTATTAGGAATTCTGACATCTCCCATACTATCCCGATAGGAAATATGGATAGCAATACCAGTAATAGTAATAACCAGATTGGAATAAATAGATTCTTTATTTTTTTATTTGCATACATATAGAAAGGGAATAGTAAGATAGCTACAGCACTACCCGCTAAGAAATGAGTAAAGTCTGACCACCAAAAAAAATTGCCATAAAAACGCATAGCTCTACCGAAGGCAAATATAAAAGTCACAGCTGTAATCCATATCGTTATCAAAGATGGGACTTCTAAGTCCGTATTGATCTTGAAAAGGTCAGGAGAGAAGGCAAATATCAAAGAGAAAAGCCCCCATGAAATCACTAGTCTTCTACTTGAGTGTATCCCGTATAAAACTACGAACATTATACCTAGCTGAAATAGCCTTGATGTTAAATCTAGCCAAAAATTGTTATGCCTTCCAAAGAGAAAGTTCAGCAAATGCAAAAATTCTTTCCTAACTCCGCCACCTAAGTCTTCGACTTCAGTGTCTTTTCTTAAATTTTCTAACATGAAATACTCTGAACTCAATATATACCTATTTATTCCAAGACCTAGTATTATACTTAAAATGGATAAAAATAACAGATATACCATGAGATAAGTGTTATCACTAACATAACTTGTTCCCATATAGAGATCTGTAAAAAATCGTATGAATATGAAGAGAGTGCCTGTGAAAATAGTGAAAGATATCACGAATAAAACAGCTAAGAGGCGGTTGCTGCGAAAACTAGTTAATTCATCGATTATCAATAATATGATAAAGGCGAAAAAAGCTGACAAAAAGATAAATGCAATATTACCTAAAACAAGACTCCCCTCCAAAAGGTTATCTAACCCTGCGGATCCTGCTGCAAGAGGGATCGTGGTGATGATAAAAAGGTCTTTTTTTAAAGTATCCAAGTTTATCTCTCTATAGAAAGTTTCTTCGATCTTTGTGAGTCCGTACATCAAAAAAATATAAAACACAGACATGGCTATCCATATGGGGTCTAGTCTAGAAATAGAAATAACTAGAGATATAATTCCAGATAACAAAACAAGTCCTAAAAATACCAGATCTTTGTCCTTTTCAACCATCTATCTTTATCAGGTTATTCTAAATTTTAAACTTTTCTGAAATAGTAGCGAAAAATTGTTCTATCCATGATCAATCCCCTAAAAGTGATCTTTAACAATTCTAAATCACATATCTACTCATCCCATGAAAACCTATATAACCCTGTTAATCTTTATGATAACTCAAGGTGAATTTATGTTAATTGATGACTTGATATATCCGGATGCGAAAAAGACATTTATGATTGGAAACCAGGCTATCGCTAGGGCTGTTTTGGAGAGCGATGTGAAAGTTACAGCTTTCTTCCCAGGATCACCAACAAATGAGATACTAGATACTTTATATATGCTATCAGGAAAATTCGAAGACCTAAAGATGGAGGTTTCAGCCAACGAAAAAGTTGCACTCGAAACTGCTGCTGGTGCAGCTATGGCCGGTGTTAGAGGATTCACGTCCATGAAAAGCGTCGGCTTGAACGTAGCTAGTGATACCTTTTTCACACTTGGCTACACTGGAGTAAACGCTGGATTGGTACTTCTGATAGCTGATGATCCTCATGCTCATTCATCCCAGAGTGAACAGGATGGTCGTTACTATGCAGAAGCGGCCCACGTTCCAATGCTTGAACCATCCTCAGCTCAAGAGGCTTATGAAGCAGTAAAATATGGCTTCGAACTCTCGGAAAAATATGAAGTTCTTTCATTGATCAGAACTACGACCAGAGTCAATCATCAAAGTTCAAACGTTGAGATAGGTCAGCTAGATAGAACGCCATTAGAGAAGAGATCTTGGAAAGACGTTCATAAGAAGTTCTATACACTTGGTGCTAGAGCTAGGGAGTTGAAGAAAAACTCTTTAAAAAAATTGAGTAGTATTCAAGAAGATTTTGAAGAAAGTACATTGAACAAAGTCGTAGAAGGTGAAGGGTCAACAGGTATCATCACCTCAGGTGTTTCTTACCTCCACGTATTGGAAGCATTAGATGTTCTTGATCTAGATATGCCGGTCCTTAAAATAGGTACTACATATCCCCTCCCAGAAAATACCATAATGGATTTCATAGATGGGCTGGAGCAAGTTATAATAGTGGAAGAACTGATGCCCTATCTTGAAGACCGTATTACCCAGTTAGCAAAGAATAGTGGTTTAGAGATCAGAGGTAAAAGGAGTGGAGATTTTGGGATGGTAGGGGAGTACGATGTTCCCTGTGTTGTCAAAGGAATTTCAACAGTTATAGAAAAGGATCCTCCCAAAGATTATGATAAAATCGTTAAAAAAGCTGAGGAAATGAAAGGAATACTCCCTAAAAGAACACCTATTTTCTGTGCCGGATGTCCACATAGGGCGACCTTATGGGCTCTACAGCAGTCGATCAAAGATAAAGACTATGTCTTCAACAATGATATAGGGTGTTACTCGATGTTTTTACTTGAGCCCTATGAGATAACTGATTCACTGTTATGTATGGGATCTTCTTTAGGTCTATCAAGTGGTATGCAGCATGTTCTGGATGAAAAGGTCATAGCAATGATCGGAGATTCAACCCTATTCCATGCTGGATTACCCGGTTTGGCAAATGCGGTACATAATAAACATGATCTTACATTGGTCGTTCTTGATAATAGCGTAACTGCAATGACTGGTCAGCAGCCAAATCCAGGGTCAGATTTTGGTCCGGATGAAGTGACCGAGATCGATATAGAAGCCGTCGTCAAAAGTTTAGGTGTTGAGAAGGTAAAGAAGATCAAAGCCTTCGAACCCCAGGATAATACGGATGATATTAACGATTGCATAGGATATGATGGAGTGTCAGTGATCATATCCGAAGGACCATGTGCCCTATATCACGATAGATTAAAAAGAAAACAAGGTGAACCGATAATACCCAACAGGGTGGATGACGACACATGTCGATCCATATACAAATGTATAAGAGACTTCTACTGCCCGGCTATAGAATTGGATATGGACAGCTCACACACCGAAATCAAGAAGGATATTTGCGACGGCTGTATGGTATGTGCTAAACTATGTCCAATAGATGCAATCGGATCCACAGGGGGTGAAAAAGATGAGTGAAGATAAGTTCAATATCATGCTTTCAGGGGTCGGAGGACAAGGTTTGATGCTTCTATCCCAAACCATTGGAAGAGCATGCAGTAATATGGACAAGAAAGTGATAACTGGAGAACAGCATGGTTTGTCACAGAGAAGTGGTTCGATCTACGTTCATCTGAGGTTAGGTGAAGACGCCCATTCACCACTGATACCTTACGGAGAAGCTGATCTGATGGTATCTTTGGAAGGGATGGAAGTTTTAAGGAATCTAGAATATCTAAAGCCCGACGGACATATTATTTCGAGCAACAGGTTGATGCACCATCCCATCGAGACCAATAAAGTGGTCCAGGAAGAGATCCATGAGTACATCACCATCGAGGATATAGTCGAGAAGTTAGAAGAGTTCACTAAGAACATCTACATGATCGATTCTCTATCACTCGCCAAGGAAGCCGGTAACCCAAGGACTGAAAACGTGGTACTGCTTGGAACAGTTGCTGCGATATCCGATTTCCCTCTAGAAAAAGATGTATTGAAAGAAGTCGTCAAAGAAACCGTACCGGAGAAAACTATAGAAGTTAACCTGAAAGCCTTCGAACTAGGTTACAAAGAAGGAGTTAAGAACGGGTAAATATCAGATCTTAGGCCTGCTCACCGTAGGCTATCCAGAGTAGTTCCAATTCATCGGAACCCTCTTCCTTTTTTACTATATGTGCAGTGTTCGGAGGGACGTGGACTGACATGTTTTTCTTGAGTTCTATCTCTTCATCGTCGATAATTGCCATACCGGTTCCACCGATTACTGTGAACACTTGATCCCAAGGATCATGTTCGTCTTCATTTATCTGATCGCCCTTTTCGATAGAATAATATGCAGACCTGATCCCATGCCCGTAGGCTATCGGGACAGCATTACCACCGTGAACCTTTCTAGAATGTTCCTTACCCAGTTTGGTGATCGTAGGATATTCTTTGCTAAAGAAATGTATAATAAAATGGTACATCATCTGCAGTTTCTGACCATCCATCCCTTGGCCTTCCGGCAATCTAAAATCAAGTGGTGCTGGGTCGGACATATTGGCTCGTCCAGCAGCAGTCATACCGTTCCATTTTCCAGAACTTAATCTTTCAAAGGTTTCCTCGGACATCACTAGTCCAATATCACCCTGGTTTTCTACCCCGACTTCTTTGACTTCGATATCGTTCCTTCCCATCTCTACAAGATATCCTTCCTCGTCCCCGATCAATAAGTGGATTTTACCCTTAAATTTGTCTGGTTTTTTAGCAGTATAAAATTTCGACATCTCCCTAAGCTCTTTAATTTTATTCATAACTTATAGAGATATCTGCAGATATTTAATTTATTCTATTTCTTTTAAATAGTATTTTATAAGTAATTAAACAAAAATCATTAACTTGAAGATATGCAAGATTGAAAAAATTTTTACTTATTACTTTTATGATCAGAGACTGTGAAGGACGATATAGAGATAAGTTTAAATTTGAACAAAATAATAGATTCTGGGTGATAAAATGAAAAGACCATATGTAGTTTTAGGAGTTTCAGCTTCTATAGATGGAAGGATATCTTTAGGTCCGAATAGAACCATGATGGATATAGATGAACGAGATTCAGTTTTGGGAACCGAGAAAGAATGGAATGACTTTGCAAAACAGATGGAATTCATCTACGACTATGATGTATGGATGGACGGTAGTAATATGCTTGTCAAAAAGGGGCAGGAACTCAGAGAATTGGAACCATTCCAAGGCGATGAAGATACGTTATACGAAGATCACCTGCCCGATGAGATAGTGTCACAACCGGGCTTGAAAGGATTTTTAGCTGTAGTTGATGGTCAGGGACGGGTCAGAGGTGGATTTACCGGTGAGGAACATTGGCCTCTGGTACATCTAGTATCGGAAAGTGTTCCGACAAATTACCTTGATTTTCTTAGGGAGAAAAAGATACCTTATCTGATCGCTGGTGAAGGAAAAGTAGATCTCGAAAAGGTGTTGGAAAAAATGAAAACTAAATTGGACATTGAAAAAGTTCTCACGACTTCTGGGGGTAGATTATCTGGCGCTCTCCTAAAAAAAGAGTTGCTAGATGAAATAAACATACTTTTTAATCCAGTGATCATCGGTGGATATGAAACACCTACTCTGTTTGCATCCCCAGACTTGAAAGAAGACGAATGGCCTGTAGAACTTGAACATTTGATGACTCAAGTAAACTCAGACGGACATATATTGGTACGCTACAAAGTGAAATACTGAAGAATGCAAGTTTATAATAATGACAAAAATTATAAAAAGAATACCTGCCCCTATCTTGCTCGCTCATGAAGTACCGTCCCCCATCAAGAAGATTTAATATAGGACTTTCATGTAAATACCGTTGGATCATACTTCTCCTTCTCTTCATCATCGTACTTATAGCTTATATTGGGAGACTGACTACCTCGGTAGCACTAGAGGAGATAGGAGACGAACTGGTCTGGTCCACTGCTGAGAAAGGTTTCCTTGGAGGGATCTTGATGGGGATATTCCTTATCAGTTATGGTTTTTCTAACATTTTTCTTAGTCCAAGTATAGACAAATATGGCTCTAAACTCGTATTGTTCGCTTCTATCAGCGGCTGTTCTTTCGCTGTTTTTTTAGGTGCGTTTTTTGGTCACATATATTCATTGTTCCTTTTATCAAGACTATTATTGGGACTTACTCAAGGAGTAATGTTTCCACTAGCGACCAAAGTCATAGCAGGATGGTACAAAAAAGAGAAAAGGAGCCGGGCTAACTCAGTTTTTCTGATAGGTGCACCAATAGGAGTATCATTATCTCCGATCATCATGGGACCCATAATCCATAACTACAGTTGGCAGCATTCTTTCTACCTTGTAGCTTTGATTGGATTCATAATAACCATCCCTATACTACTGTTCATAGACGATGCACCACAGGATGTTGTTAAAAATAGAGATCTACATCACGAGATCGATCTCAAAAATTCGTACAAAAACCTGTTTAAAGATAATAAATTTAAACAAACTCTGATAGGTTTTACAACCGTAAGTTCTGTCTGGTGGGGTATCACACTTTGGGCCCCCACGTATCTAGAACAAGTACACGGTCTTAAAATCAGTGAGATGGCATATATCGCAGCAATACCTTATTTCGGTGCTGTTTTAGGGATGTTTACTGGATCGTGGGTGAGTGATGTCAAAGGAGATCCGAATAAGATCATCATGTTTTCACTATTTTCTGTTGGAATGATGATAATCGTCATGGTGCTCACACCTATATCTAATTATTACACAGCAGTATTTTTACTGTTCATCGTATTTTTCTTCGGACAACTAGCGCCTCCATTGTTCTTTACCAAGCTCCAGAATTCGATCTCAAAAAAAGAGCTCGGTTCAGCAACTGGATTGATGAACGGCATTGCGAATATAGTAGGTATCATCGGTCCGATCGGTGTGGGAACGATAGTGGCCCTTACAAATTCCTATAATCTTGGACTGTTATCTATCACATCCATCGCCTTCATTGGTCTAACTGCGTTCAAAGGTCTGTCAAAAGATTAGTTTTTAAAAAAAGATATATATACCTACCTGTGAGTTAAAGTTGGTGAGAATATGGTATTAGGGTTCAAAGATAAATTAGCAGTCATACCCGTCGAAGGTCCTATAATGGATGGTAATTTTGGACTGTTCCCTTCACTTATGAGACCTTCTATCGGCCTAGTTGAAGAGTACTTAGAAAAAATTAGGAAGGATAAGCGTTGTAAAGGATTGATATTAGAAGTGAATTCACCTGGTGGATCACCCTATAAGAGTAAGCAGCTGGCTAATAAAATCGACTCACTTGACATGTACAAGATAGCAGTGATACAGGAACAAGGAACTTCTGGTGCTTACTGGATCGCTTCAGTCTGCGACAAAATAGTGGCCGATGAACTATCAACTATAGGCGGGGTAGGTACTATTTCCATAAGACCAGATCTAACAGATTTTTTTGAAAAATTTGGCATAAATATCGATGTCCAAGGGGAAGGGAAATTCAAAGGTGAAGGGATGCCTTTCTCAAAGATGACCGAAGAAGAGAAAGAACATCGTAAAAAGATGATCAAAGATATAAACGAACACTTCAAGAAACAGATCATGCAGAGAAGAGGCCTACCTAAAGATTCAGAGGTATTCGAAAGCAAAGTTTTCCTCGGGAACGAAGCTAAAGAAGTAGGACTTATAGACCATATCGGTGAAAGAGATACTGCGATAAAAATCTTTGAAAGGGACACGGGCTTATCTGGACTGAAGGTGAAAGACTTTGGAAAAGATATGAGGAAGGGACCATCACTTTTAGACTTTATCAGATGAGCCTTCTAAGGTTTGATGTAAGCCCATCCTTCCTGTTGTTTTTTTACTAATTCACTGACTCCAGCAGGAACTATATCCACACCTTCAAGAAGTTCTTCCTCGTCGATATGCAGGCCTTTCAAGCTGTTCGAACAGACTTTTATGGGTATTGAATCATCCATCATGGTTTTCACTCTACCTTCATAATTGCTGTCCTGAACAAAGTCACGGACTGCCATACCGTTGACTAGCAGTTCTATTTCTACATCCTCCATATCCTTTCTCAGATTCCGGATATTAGCCAATACCTCGTTTGTCTTTTTTTCTTCATTCAAGTGGAAGATCACTTTCATCTAACTCAACTCCTTTTTTATCAAATCTACAGCTTCTTCTAGGGCCTCTTCTTTACCCTCGGGTTTGCTCCCTCCTCCTTGAGCCGTTTTTGGACTTCCTCCACCTCCGCCGTTGACCTTCTTGGCAGATTCTCTTAAGATCTGTGTCATATCGATATCTAGATCATCACTCCTTGAAAACACCATCTGGACATCGCTGCCCTTTGATACAAGTAATACTATCCTTTTATCTTCATCCGTTAAACGTTCAGCTGTAGAAAGCATCCCTTTTACATCCATATCGACTATACCTTTTACAACTTCAACTCCGTCGATATCTTCACCTGGAAGTAGTTCCTCTACTGCAGCGATAGCTCTATACTTCTTCAGTTCATCGAGCTGC
>PULU01000022.1 GCA_003551065.1 Thermoplasmata archaeon
CATCTAACATATCGAATTTGAACTCATCATAGAGCAGAGTGTTGTTGTGATTTAGTAGTTCATCAGGTCCGTAATCCTCACGCCTAGAAACATAATCCTCCTTCCTTACGATAAATATCCTGACTGGGTCCTCCAACTCCTGATCAACGACTTGAAGCTCGATCTCCTCGGCATATAAGAAATCGAGATTAGCCCTAGAGGCGAATTCTATGGTCGATTCAGTAAATCCTTCGATCTGACCATCTCTCTTGTATATACCTTCGACCTGTTCCACAAAAAAGGGTACAAAGACTATAGCAAAAGCGATCAGGGAAACTACGAACACAGTTATTGTCTTTTTCATCGAGTTTTCAGCTATTTTAAACTTGCTGACCTTGCTGTCACTACTTTTGATCTCTAACCATCTGAATACAATATATTGTACAGATATGATAAGTAAACCTATAATAAACACCATCAGGGGCCAGAATAGAGGTAGGTAGAAAGGATCCAGCGTAGTTTCTCCCGTGAATATCAAATAGATCGATATTAGGATCATGCCGATTATCTCAAAACGAACCAACCAGCCCTCTGCTTTCAATAACTTCACAGACCTAGAACTATCTCCCTCTAAATTTGATTTATTTTGCATATGATCACCCTTTTATCCGGATATATGATATACATCTGTTAGTAGAAATACTTTTCCTTTAAAATAGATGTATTTTAAAAAGCAGATGTGATAAAAGAAAGACATAAATAAAGTTGAGTTATAATAACTTCTCAATAGAGGGGTTTACCATGGAGGGTATAAAGATAAGCGACCAGACCCTTTTCACTGAAGAGGGGGTCGAGGAAGCAAAAAATAAGCTCAGATCCATCGTATATTCAGAGGGGGGGTGTTAATCTAAATGGTTATCAAAACACACTTGAAGGGAGCAGCACTTTGAATTCCTATGAGATCGATCTCTACCCACAAGAAAATGGTACCAGTATAAGAGTAAAATATGGTTTGACCACTTTGGTCTAGTCTTGGGCATCATTTTTCTTTTTATAGGTGTAGTAGTGGGAGTGATCATATTGATATTGTGGTACATCAAGATGGACGAAGTAAGGAATGCATTCGATAGAGCTTTTCCATATTTTGTTCATCATGCTCCAGGTAAAGGAGTATCTCCCCCATTTGAAGCACAGTATCGGCAAGAGAACCCGCCTCCCCCTCATGATGATTAAGGATCATCACTGACCTATATCTTAATTCAGCGTTAAGACATCTCCAATGGAAGAGATAGGTGCCCACGGCCCTACCTCGATTTCAACTCATCGAAGACCGCTTCTACGTTTCTTCCGGTTTCATCGATGATCTCCTGCCATGCCTCATCATCCGGTGCGATACCTAAAATTCTAGCGATCCTCATTATGGATACGTGATAAACAGTCTGTGATCCCGGTTTCTCTTCCCAGACTACCATATTACACGGAAACAGCCCTCCTATCTTTGGACTTATATCGAGAGCTTTATTTGCTATCTTTGCGTTACAGGCACCGATGACATAGTACGGGTCTCGGTCGGCCCCTAACTTTTTGTTCAAAACTTCTGAAGGGGAAAATTCGGCTATTATGCCAAAACCGTTCTTTTTACATACTTCCTTCACCAATTCGACGGCCTCTTCATGTTCCATCTTTAATGTAAGGACCTTTTCCCCGATTTCTACAGGTTTTATCTCCACGACCTATCACCTCTCGATATCTGCAAAAACTTCATCCCTCAAAGTATTTCTTACAGGACATCTAGCTTCAATCTCTTTTAAAAACTTGGATATCTTATCTTCTGGGATGCCCTTTATGTTGATGACTTCAACACGGATATGCTGTAACCCAACTGAAACGTCTGCTTTTCCCATGACTCCTCTTGGATCTAAACCTCCTTCCACTGTTAGTTCAAATTCCTCTAGTTTGTATCCCATCTCTTTGGCAACTATTGTTCCGGTGAAATCGAGACAACCAACGATCGAAGATAGGAGTACCTCTACAGGATTAGGTCCTTTATCGGTTCCACCGGCTCTTTCCGGTTCGTCGATAGTTATAGAATGGTCTCTGATCTTTACGAGAGATTCGAAACCTTCTTTTTTGATAAGCTCTGCTTTGTAATCGTTCAGATTTTTTCTTTTCTCACCCATAATATCACGATGTGATAATATAGGTATGTAATAAATATCTATTGGTGAAGAACTGCTTGTACATGCTATCAGTAAATCGAGGGGGGTGTGATAAGGAACTCGATTTTTTCGATAGAGAACTGGAAGTGCTAGAACGACCGTTAGAGGGGATAAATAAAGGACACAGTATTGTTCCCAAAAGAGCCCGGTAAAGTGACACTTTAGGAGTTACGGTATTTAAAGAAAACAGAACTTCATTTCACTTTGTGGCCCAACAAATGCCCTAAAATCTCCTTGACCTGGTTTGAGTTCATATTATCGAAGGAAAACTTTTTCTTGCCTATAGAAGATTTGATAACCATCTTGTTCGAATATTGCTGCCCCGATCCATGATCATAGTGACCTGCCCTGATCTTAACGGATTTGATCTGATCCGGCCTCAACTCATAATTATTTGGACTCTCCTGCAGTATAGACTGTGGTGGCATGTTGTAGTATCTGTTGTGGAAGTTGAAATGGGAAGACA
>PULU01000083.1 GCA_003551065.1 Thermoplasmata archaeon
CGTGAGAGTGTGATAGAGATAGAGGGTACCAAGACTGATACAGATCAAACTGAGCTAGGATATGAGATACATCCCATATCTATAAAAGTGGTAAGCGAGGCAGAAAAACCACTCCCGTTAGGTGTGGTGGATAAGGTCGATGCAGAACTTCCCACTAGACTAGATAACCGCTTTCTAGATCTTAGAAAAAAAGAGAAAAGGAGTATCTTCGAACTCAGAAACCTGTTGATAGAAGGCATGCGAGATTTCTTTTCCCAGGAAGGATTCATCGAAGTGAACACACCTAAGGTCGTAGCCGCAGGAGCTGAAGGAGGGGCGAGCCTTTTCGACGTGGATTATTACGACGAGCCGGCTCATCTTGCACAGAGCCCTCAACTTTTCAAACAGATATTGATGGCTTCCGGTTTCGAGAGAGTATATGAGATCGCCCCTGCATTTCGGGCTGAAGATTTTGACACCATAAGGCATACTTCAGAGTTCATCTCCGTGGATTTTGAGATGGCTTTTATAGACGGATCCGAGGATATCATGAGTATGACCAGTTACATGGTTAATCATGTTCTATCTCATGTTAAAAAACATGGTGAGGAAGAGCTCGATGAACTCAACGTAGAGATCGAAGTGCCAGAGCATCCGATCAAGAAAATTACACATAGGGGATGTATAGAGATACTAGAAGATCTCGGTAAAGAGTGGGAGGAAGAACCGGAGATAGACACCGAGGCAGAAAAGATGCTAGGGGACTATGTAAAAGAAAAATATGGTACAGATTTCTTTTTCATCACCGAGTTCCCGACGAGACTCAAAGAGAGTACATTCTACGCTAAGCGAAAAGATTATGATCCTTCATTGACTACATATTTTGATCTAGAATATAAAGGGCAGGAATTGGTCTCTGGCGGACAAAGAGAACATCGATATGATACCCTTGTCAAACAGATGAACGAGATCGGGCTAGAAGTAGGTGATTTCGAGGACTATCTGAACGCTTTCAAGTATGGTATGCCCACACATGGAGGAATAGGTCTAGGGCTGGACCGTTTCGTACAGCAGATGCTCGACCTACCCAATATAAGAGAGGCTATACTGTTCCCAAGAGACACATCGAGGTTGAGACCGTAATTTCACTTACCTCCTATTGATAATTTTATATAGCATCCTTGTGGTATACTGTACGATGGCAGTCGGGAAGTACGAAAGAGAATTGAGAGGGATACTCTCTGGAGATGAAGAAGTTATAGAGGGTGCTACTAAGACCTGTAGTGAAAGTGAACTCGAGGGGTATCAAGCTATATATGATATACCTTTTTTAGTTGTGAGGGCTGGCGGAAGCTTAGGGATAGATCTTATAGCTTTAAGAGGTGAGATATCTTTTCCCATCGAAGTGAAATCATCTAAAAAAACTGTACTATATTTCAGGGATGAAAGTAGGCTCAGTGAGCAGGCTGAGTGGATGAAGGAAGTCTGCCTGGATAGTAATGTTCTTCCGATCTACGCTTATAGATTGAAAAGTCAGAGAGGAGATAAATGGAGAGTTTACACCATGGATGTAGATGGGATGGAAAAGAAACATAAGGTCCTGCAGAGGAAGATCCCATATCTACAGACTACAGTTCATGGTAACTATAAATTGGAGTGGGATAAAGGGATGCCGCTGAACGAACTTTTGTCATACCTTAAACATCTCATAAGATGATGGCAATCCTTTTATAAAGTAGTTGTTAAATTACACAACATGAAAGTGATACCATCTCTATCCTGCAAAGGAAACGAACCCGTAACTGTCAAAGATGGACAGTATGTTCATTTCACTAAAGACGGATCTAGATTGGATCTATGGGAGACCATGAACCTATTAGATTCCTATGATACGATATATTTTTTGGATCTTAACGGTATCGAGAGCAGGGGCTTGCAGACAGACATAATACGCAAGATCGGCACTAGAAAAGAGGTATGGGCAGATGTAGGGGCTAGGGACATAGCAACCATAACAGATGCGTATATCGCAGGAGCAGATAAAGTGGTGATATCGACTAAAACGATTTATTCCCATGAACTGATAAAGGACGCTTTAAAGATGAGCGGTGAGATGATCTTCTGTATAGACCATAAGGATCATGTGATATCTCCCTCAAAGGAAATCAGTGGTAGTAGTATCAAAGAACTCGTATCCGAAGTGACGGATAACGGTATCGATACGATGGTCATACACGACCTGAGAGATGAAATATTCGATCTTAAATTGATCGATTACCTTCCAGAAGGTGATTATGAACTGTATATAGGTGGGAATATAGATATGAAGGATAAAGATGTCTATGAAAGCCTGGTCGACGGAGTTATACTCGGTCTAGAGGAAGCGATAAGATGGCAAACCGAGAACTGAAATACACGGTGGCCTTCATCTTTCAGAGGATGGGGAGCGACGAGATAGATAAAGATGATTTTATATTTGGTCCAGCTGCAGATTTAGGATGGTTTTCTTCTAGCGAGGCAAAAAAACTCTTAAAGATCGCTAGAAAAGAAGGACTGGTAAACCTTAAGGGAGACAATGTCGAGATAACTTTCGATCACAAAAACCTTGACATCCCACTGGGATTTGAACCCCCCAAGAAGATCCTAGAGGAAAAGAAAAAGCCTTTATTCAAGA
>PULU01000016.1 GCA_003551065.1 Thermoplasmata archaeon
CAGGTTCTACAATCTCCGGAACTTCGTCCAAGTTAATGTTTACACGGGGCATTAATAAATTCCTCCTTTAGAATTTAAGTGATTTGATGCCGATACATACATCCTACGCCAACTCACACACAAACTCCTGCTCATCTACCACCTCCTTTAATCTCCTCGGGCCTTTTTGATTTTCTCGATCATCTTAGCAAAGTTAGCCTCTTCTGAAGCTGACAGGATGGGTTTCAGACTCCCATAGTCGTCTACTGTGTTAAAGCGTGACCTCGCAGAGGTTCTTCTGTCAGGTTGGGTCTGAATCTTGAACGACGACTCTCCACGTGAGTGCTCCGCATAACAACGATAAATTTCATCGAAGTAAATAGGTGCTCTCTGGGGGAACTTCTTGCCTACCATCATGGGCAGGGTCTTAATTGCGCCTGTTACCTCGTCCTGCACGATTTGCTCATGGCCTATGACTACGAAATGCGCGTCGAATAGCTTAATCTTCTTGAAGATGTCCTGGAACCTGTTCACGAGCTGTCCCCATTGTGGCAGAGACAATCCCTCGGTAGCCTTGGAACCTGAAGCGGCTACGCCAAGAATGTCGTTGATACAAGCATCCAAAAGCGTAGTCGTAGAGTCGAGAACATACGTCTTCGCTGTCGGGTTCTGGTAGTGCTCCTGAAAGTCACTCAGGAACTCACGCCACACCGTAGGTCTCTTGGAGGATGTGTCCTCCTTGTAAGTCTTCCATTCTACATGTGGCATATCCTTGTAGGTCTTGTAGCCCTCGTCCAGGTCAAAGAAGAACACAGGCTTTGGGAATGTTGCCGAGAACACGCTCTTTCCCGAGGCGAATTCTCCATACAACAACACACGTAGCCAGTCACCATCCAGATAATTATTCAGGTCTTCCCTCACACACTTTCAACCTCCTTCTGTTTTTAGTCATCCAACGGATTCCAGTGTCGTTCTACATACATGCCTTCTGCAATCTTTTCAGGGTCTTCGCACAAGCAAAGGTCTCTGTATTTGCAGTAACCCCACATCATACACGAGTTCCAGTTCGGTCGCCACGCATGCATATCCTCTGGGTCGGTGTTGGAGATTTCGTTCATTATTGAAGTCATGACTCGGACGTATTCATCCATCTCCCACGGCTCACGGGTGATAATGTCGCGGTCGTAGTCCATCTTAGACTTCGTGAAATAGAGTGTGTTAATCACGGCGTGTAGGACAGGCTTTCCGATAAGACGCGAGGCCGCGAAGCAGTAAGTGCTCATCTGAATGTCCGGCCTGAACTGGTAGTAGTAGGTGTAGCCCATGCGTGTCGCTGTCTTATGGTCCAGAATTGCCGTAAGTCCCGACCACGAGACCACTCCGTCAAAACGCCCTATAAGCCTATGACCGTCAAGGTCCAGCTCGAACTTCTGCTCCGGTGCAGTGACAAACTGTAGCGGTTCTGTTTTCTTGTTGTATTTCTTGAAATACCCGCGCAGGAGATTCTCTCCGCGTTCTGCCGTGCGCAGATACTCGTCCGACGTGTCCTGCCAATGTTTGAGGAACTCGTTCAAAGCCTGTTCTTCGTCCCATGTCGTATACCACACATAGAGACCCTCGTGAATCGCACGTCCGAAACTCAATGCCGTAGGTTCATCGAACGGGACCTTATGGCGAACGTATTGCCAGTAATACTTTCTGGGGCATTCGAGATAAGTCTTCACGCTGGACGCATCAAAGAACTCTGGAAAGCGGTCGCGTGTCATGACTTCTCATTCTCCTCCAGCATTTTCAACAACTCCTTCCGCGCCTCTGGGTCCATGTCTTTTAGTTGTGACTTGACATCCTTCTTGGACTTAGTATAGCGTTTCTTTTTCCTCTTGGAGTTACTGCCGGATGACTTTTCCTTGCTGGTCTGTGCCGCAGCATCACGACGCTCTCTGCGCAACTTGCGCAAACGCTCCCGAAGTTCCTCGGTCGAAAGGTCGCGGTATGGATTGTGGAACTCTTCGTCCTGCTCTCGCGGTCCTTCGAGCCACTCCTCAATGTCGGACTCATCGATAACCTTAGAACCTCCGAAGTCATCGTCGATGCACGTAATCCCGAGCTGGTTATTCCTCCACCAGTTCACGCGGAATGTCTTTCCATTGTGTCGTATCTTGCGTTCTTCCATCTGTTCACCCCCCAAACATATGTGCCATCACATACAACAAAATCCAGAGAAAGAACAAGTCCTCGAGAAGCACGCGAACTCCAGACTTCTTTCCCCTGCTCTTGGCCACACACATCACTCCTATAACTGTTCTCCGTATTGACTGACCATAGCGTCTGCGTATCTGTGAGGACCGTTCCACGATTCAGGCAACGTTCCTCCGTGCTTGCGGACGTTGTTCTGTCCGGCGTTGTAGGCAAGTATCATGGTGTAAACATCACCATCCCAGAGTTCTTTCTGATAGGAGAGATACCATGCGGTGACTTCTACGCCCACTTGAATGTCCCATGTGTCTGCGTGTTCGAAGGAAGACCAGTCATGAACGTCGTTGCCCTCCTGCTTTAGGTTCCCTGCCGCGAAGTCTGCTGTGCGTTCCATTATCTGTCCGTAGCCTTTCTCACCGTCACGTCCTTCCACCTTTTGATAC
>PULU01000146.1 GCA_003551065.1 Thermoplasmata archaeon
TCGACCCTGAATACTCATCGGCTCTTTACAACAAAGGCTATCTTCATCACACCCTGGGAGAATACAAAAAAGCCATAGGGTACTATGAAAGAGCTTCTAAGGTGGACAGCGAAAATGAGGTATTATGGAACAATCTAGGGAATGCACTATACAACCTGGATAGGTTCGACGAATCAATACCATTCTTCGTGAAGGCCATAGAAGTGAATCCAGAATATGCTATAGCATGGAACAATATAGGAAATGCTCTCGATAAACTGGGTGAATATGATCAGGCGGTCCAATACCATGAAAAAGCACTAGAGATCAAACCAGATTTCGAATACGCCCTATTTGCCCTTAGTTTACCTCTTGCAAAAAGTGGTGAAACCGAGAAAGGTCTAGAAAAGGTAGATCTGGCATTGGACCTTAATCCAAATTATGAAAAAGCCTGGTTTGCTAAGGCAAAGATACTGTGTATGATGGATAAAACAGAGGAAGCATTGGAATCACTCGATGAGGCCATCGAACTGGACCCTGATTATGGGGAGGCATGGGAATTGCGGGGGGATATAATGGAGGATCTTGGTAAATTCGATGCGGCTATCAGAGCCTATGAGAAAGCTATATCTGGTTATCAAAACCATTACAACACTTTCGACAATATGAAGTACCTTCACAAAAAAGGAAAACTATTGATATCTCTTGGGAGGTATGAAGAAGCCTATGAGACCTATGAACATATACTGGGGAGGGATGAAAAAAACGTTCTAGCGATGGTGAGTAAAATAGAGATGCTTATCGAGCTAGAACGATATAGGGAAGCCATCGCTGAAGCTAATAGATACTTAGAAGATTTCAATAAAAGTGAATTGTTTATCCTTAGAGGGAAGGCTTTTGAAGCCTTGGGTAATGATGATAAGGCCCTCGAATCCTATGAAAAGGGTGTTGAATTTAACGGAGAAGAAGCAAGGATATCATTGTCGAGTATGCTTGGAGATATGGGGGAGATCGACAAAGCCCTTGAAATTCTAGAATATGAAACATGGGATGAAAAGTTACTAAAAGCAAATCTTTTACTAGAAAAGGAATCTTTAGAAGATGCTAAATCACTTTTCCAAGAACTAGTAGAGGACGATGGTAAGGATATAAGGGCCCTTTACGGTCTGGGATTAGTATTATATAAATTAAAAGATCATAAAAGATCTGCAAAGATCATGGATAAATGTTTAGGGATCGATGAAGAGTTCGAACCGGGATGGCTGCTTAAAGCTAGGATCTTTAAAGATAGGGGAAAAAACAAGAAAGCATTAGATTATGCAAACATCGCATTATCTATAGCAGGTGAGTATCAGGAAGCCCAAGAATTGATAGAAAAATTAGAAGAAAGGATTTAACATGTGCTAAATATATTACTTAAGTCAAGGTAGAGCGAGATGATGGAAGTAGGTTTGGTAGGAAAGCCCAACGTGGGAAAGAGCACGTTCTTCAATGCAGCGACAAGAGCAGATGTTGAGATGGCATCATATCCCTTCACGACTATAGATGCTAATAGGGGGGTAGGTTACGTCCGAACGACCTGCCCGCATCAAGAACTAGAGTTGGAATGTGATCCTAATAACTCACCTTGTATCCAAGGAACAAGGATGATACCAGTCAATATAATCGATGTAGCAGGACTGGTTCCAGACGCACACTCCGGTAAAGGATTAGGGAACAAATTCTTAGACGATCTTAGACAGGCTTCGACTCTGATCCATATCGTGGATGCAAGCGGAAGCACCGATGAGAAAGGTGAACCCTGTAAAATAGGGGAACACGACCCCGTGGAAGATGTCAGATTCCTGAGTAGAGAGATCGACCACTGGATCAAGGGGATACTGGAAAAGAACTGGGATAAAGTATCTAGAAGGCTAGAAGTTACTGACGGGAAACTGGAAAAGGCTCTGTTTGAACAGCTCTCCGGTCTCGGTATAAGCGAGGGCGACGTGATCAGGGCGTTGAAAGAATCTGAATTGTCGGATCGTGTTCAAGACTGGAACGGAGATGATCTATTCCGATTATCTAAAAATATCAGACGTAGAACCAAACCTATAACCATCGCTGCTAACAAATCCGATATGGCGGCTCAAGAAAACATACAGAGGTTGAAAGAACTGGATTATATGGTTCAACCCACATCTGCCGAATTCGAACTGGCACTGAGAAAGGCCACCGAGACCGGTCTCATCGATTATGTCCCAGGGAATAACACTTTCGAGACCATCAGCGAAAGGATCTCAGACGAGCAGAAGGTCGCCTTGGATAAGATCAAGGAGTTCATGAAGAGGAACGACGGGTTGGGTGTACAGCAGAGTTTAGAGAAGGCGGTATATGGATTACTAGATATGATCGTGGTATATCCTGTTGAAAACGAACACAACTTTACTGATAAGGAAGAAAGAGTATTACCCGACGCATATCTACTAAAAAATGGAAGCACCGCTGAAGATCTAGCTTTCGAAGTACATTCCGATATCGGAGAAGGATTCATACGTGCCATCGATGCCCGCACAGATAGGATTATAGGTCGTGACCACGAATTGGAAGATGGAGATATAATTAAGATAGTATCGAAGTGATCGATAATATGGTCGAGAAAAATATCAGGATAATCTCAGGCTCTTACAGATCCATAGATGATGGTGTAGTCATAGAACTGTTCGGAAGGACTGAAAAGGGAGAATCCATCACCCTTCTGTACGATGATTTTAGGCCTTATTTCTATCTAGTCAACCCTCCATACAACGTGGTGGATGAATTAAAAAAAGATGAAGAGATAGTTGGATTAAAAGATAAAGAACT
Source organism: Thermoplasmata archaeon (assembly GCA_003551065.1). GTDB lineage: Archaea > Thermoplasmatota > Thermoplasmata > Halarchaeoplasmatales > Halarchaeoplasmataceae > Saliniplasma. The sequence goes on from PULU01000146.1 coordinate 2,824, forward strand.
CTGGGTTGACGGTGAAATGCAGTCATGTAAAAAAGTTATATTGCGATATCCTTTTAAAGTTCCAGGTTACAGGAACAAATACAAGAGCGTTTGTAAAGTACTAGCTGCAGATATACCATATATCCAACGGTTCTTTTATGACCTGGACTTGGGTTCAACCGTAAAGGTGCAAGGGAAAGAAGTGAGTGAAGAAAGATATACTACAGATCTAGTAATGGACGTTGACAGATTCGAGGATTTAGAGCCCTTGAAACCCGAGATGAAGATTTTGAGTTTCGACCTTGAGAACAGTATTGAAAATAACACGATCTACACGATATGCTGTGTTGTAAAACACCGAGGTGAAACAAGCAAAAAGAGTTTCCACGGCGACGAAAAAAAGATATTGGAAGATTTCCAGAGGTATGTGCAGGTAGAAGACCCCGATGTAATCACTGGATACAACATAAATGGATACGATCTACCTCTTCTCGAGGATAGGACAGAAGAATTAGATATGGATGGACTGTATTTGGGAAGGGACGGAAGCAAGTTAAACAATATAGGCAAGAGATACTGGAAGGTCAACGGTAGGATCGTAGCGGACGCATGGTGGAGCGTACGTACTGAGTTGAACCTTAAAAGAGAAACACTAGATCATGTTGCCAAAGAATTGTTAGGTAAAGGAAAAGAAGATGTCGATCCCAAAAAGATAGATAAAGAATGGAAAAATGACAAAGAGAAAGTGATAGAGTACTGTTCTTTAGATGCAGAATTAGCCCTGGATATATTGGTGGAACTAGAAAGTTTGGACAAGGCCATGGATATGGCTACGGTATCTAGGTTACCTGTAGATGAAGGGTTGAACGGGAGGACTTCTACACTGGTAGATTCTATATTGGTCAGGGAAGCGGACAGAAAAGATATAGGAGTCCCACTCACATCCCATAAGGGTAAAAGCGGCAAGATAAAAGGGGGATACGTCCACTCTATAGAACCTGGTCTATACCATTGGGTGAGTGTACTCGATTTCAAAAGCATGTATCCCAGCATAATAATGGAGAACAATATCTGTTTCACGACACTTTCTGAAGATGGAGATATAGAAAGTCCGACCGGAGTGAGATTCCTGTCTCCAGGGCAAAAAGAGGGGATCTTACCCGGGATATTGAAAGAATTGATGGAAGAGAGAGATTCAGTCAAAAAGAAGATGAAAGATGCGAAATCCCAAAGGGAAAAGAAATATTATGGTGGACTTCAGGCAGCCATAAAGGTCTTGATGAATTCGTTTTACGGTGTTTTTGCATCTTCTTTTTACAGGTTCACCGATAAAAGGATAGGAGAGAGCATAACGGCTTTCGCTAGGCAAAATATCAAAGAGCTGATCGAAGAGTTGGAAGGTGACGACTTGAAGGTCATTTATTCAGATACGGATAGTGTATTTTTTAGATCCCCCAAAGAGAGTTTAGAAGACACTATCAAGATCAGCAGAAAGATCGCAGAAGATTACAGCAGAGGAGCCATCATACTGGAGTTCGAGAAGGTCCTTAACCCTTTCTTCAGCCACGGGATGAAAAAACGATACGTAGGAAAGGTGATATGGCCCGAAGAAGATATGCTTGTCAGGGGCTACGAACTGAGAAGAAGCGATTCTTTTGAGGCACAAAATGAAGCTTTAGAGGATGTTTTTGAACATATATTAGATGATGATATAGATGGAGCCATCGAGACCGCTAAAAATTGGATAGAGAAAACCAGGGAAGGTAAAGTAGATCCAGAAGAACTGGTCATTTCCAGGACATGTAAAAAGTACAGTTACTACAAAAATCCTGAGAGTATGCCTAACGTCCAGGCTGCCAAGAAGATGGAAAACAAGGGTTACGAATTCACACCAGGTATGAAAGTTTCATGGGTGGTAATAGATGCAAAAAGGACCCCTCAAAAAGTCGAGCCTTGGCTTCCAGATTCTGAACTCGATAAAGAACCTGATTATCATTATTATGCTAAAAGGATAGCTAAGACCTTAGCTAGGGTTACCGATGTATTCGGTTGGGATGAAGACGGACTGATGGCCGGTAACAAGCAATCTGACCTATTCTCACAGAAGTTCGAAAAAAAAGGTAAAGATTCGAAAGAAGAACAGGTACCTGAGGAAGAAGATACGGAAGACGGTACTTCAACTGAGAAAAAGAATCTGTCTTTGGAAGATTTTATGTGAATTTTGCCCTAGAAGATTTATAAAATCAATCACAGTAGGATTATTATGTTTCTAAGAGAGGAAAGAGTTCCGCTTTTGATATCACTGCTAGTCTCTCTGATGATCATTTCTTCAACATTCTTTCCCTTTGGCCTATCTGATCCCTCTTTAGAGGAACTCGAGATCAAATTTATCGGTCCTGAGGAAGGGGGTACATTGACGGGCTCTAGTGAACAGAATATAACGTGGAAAATAAATACCACCCTTGAACTTTCTGAGATCGAAGTATCACTGGAATATGTTTATAACGGATCAGGGCCACATCTCATAAAAAGGTAAGATTAGGATGAGTTAACTGAACAAAAAACGAATTATACCTGGACCGTTCCTGAGATGGATTCTGATGATGTGTATTTGATAATAAGGGCAGAAGGCGGTGGAATAAAAAGATGGGAGATGGTTTTCTATAGATTCGACTCCCCCTCAGTTCCTTTTTGTTCAGCCGGAGGAAGGTGGTTTCATATTGACTGATGAACCTATCGAGGTTACTTTCAACCAAATGATTAACACGACTCATTTCGATGAAAATTTTACTCTATATGGACCTGATGGAGAAATAGATGGTGACATCTCCGAGGTTTCCAATGATAACTTCACTGTGGCGTTCCAACCGGCTATCGAACTAGAACCTGGAGATGATTATTACTTTGAACTCTCTGGAAACATAACGGATACTAGCCAACCGGATAACCTTTTAGAGATCGATAAAGAGGTAAATTTCTCGGTCAAGAAAGGAGCGCCTGAAGTGTTTGTTTCAAGTGATATTATACCTAAAGAGCCATTTGTGGAGTATCCTGTCAGAGGCGTTGTTCTGAACGTATCTTGTAAGAATATACATGGATTTACAGGTTACGGCCACTCAAGCAGTTTCACTATATACGAGAATAAAGAACCAGTTGTAGAAGTGGGGAGACCTTATGAAGGACTTGTCCTGGTTGAAGGACAGCGCACTGAGATCAAGTGGGATGCCGTGGATGATGTACCTCTGCCGGAAAGACCTATCACAATATCGGTATCAACAGATAGTGGCGACAGTTGGACGGTGATAAACCATGATGTCAGGAATACCGGAGTGTTTGATTGGGAGGTAGATATCGTGTCCGAGAGCGCTATCATCAAAGTAAGCTGTACCGATGCAGATGGGGCTACTAGTTGGTCAAATTCAGGTGAATTCACGATCATGGAAGAAAACCCACTTTAGATGTCCATAGAACCAGTCCTTGATATTTACCATACCCGTGACCGTATCACCATCGAATGAGATTCTACACCGATGGTTGAAGATCTACAAGGGATCAACGTATATTTTAGTGATGATGGGGGATCATGGAACCTACGGGATGAAGTAGAAGCGGATAAGAGTTTTACTGAGATCTCACTCCCCTTCGCCATGTCTTATGAATGCCATATTATGGTTGAAGTAATAGACGAAACTGGCCCACTCTATTCAGTGAAGAGTGATGATTTCGAAGTTATACCGCTTATTGAAAAAGTCGAATTAACGAGATTGGGGTCCACTATGATGATCCACCTACTACGCTATGTCTAGTTCAGATATCGTAATTATGCTAGAAGAACTCGATAAGGGTGATTACTCACTTCGATTCAACTCCACGGGATCATCACTAGACTTCACTGATCGTGAAATATATAACTTCGAGATAACCGATCCCGGTACTGAGGATTATGTGACTTACTGGCCTGTTTTACTATTGGTACCTATAACTGTATTCATATTGTTCATCTATAAAAGAAAGCTTGAATATTCAGATAAACATTCTAAACGTAAGTTTACGTGATCATTCTTTCACTGCCACGATGATCCATGTATTTGAATACTCACCGGGAAGATAGGGTGAAAAATTACTACCTTCAAGATGTTTGACATCGTCAAAACCTGCATCCATAAGTATGGTTTCTATCTCTATCTTAGAGAATAGTCTTAGTAGGATATCATATTCACCTTCTTTTAAGTCCCCGTTATCCTCATAATGAAATTCTTCAGTTATCTCTAATATTTTCTTTTCCGAGTGGTAGCTGATCTCATTTCTCCTCCATAAAGTAGTTCCTTGCGGGGGTTTTCTGAGAGGACCATATTTTCGTCCACTCTTCTTGAAATCCTCATCTGGAGGAACATACAGTTCTATACCTAAAGCACCACCAGGTTTCAGGTGTGCATAGGTTTTAGCAAGGAAGGAATCTAACTCTTCTCTTTTGGTGAAATGATGAAAATCACCGGTAGAAACGAAAACAAAATCGTATCGTTTATTAAGACTAAAATGTCTAGCATCCCCTTTTATGATCTCAACGTTATCCAGGCCCTCGTCTTCGATACGGTCCTTTGCCTGGTAGATCATAGATTCGGTAAAATCTAAACCCGTAACGCTAAAACCATTTTTTGCTAAACCAACGGTCAATTCTCCTGTACCACACATCACGTGTAGGATATCATCTCCATATTCAGCGGCTATATCAGCCCAGTGCTCGATCTCTTTATCTCTTTCAGGGAAAAAATAATCTATAGTATCTGCGCGAAGTGCGTATATCTCTTTCATATCTGCCGGCATCGACCGTTTCATGGTTTGAGAAAAATTTGAGGATATTTAATGCTTTGGATTGACTATCATGGTCATATTGAAACTATACCCTCGTCGGTTATCTTACATCGGGTGGTTTTACGTTCAGGAATCGACCTATGTTTCATAAGAGTACATTTTCTTATGTGGGGTCCCAATTCTTCTAATTTTAGTATGGTTTTAGCGTTGTGATAGAGTATATGACCACCTAACGGTTTGGTAGTATCATCCCCTCCATATACTTGAGTGGTTACTATAACTGGTATATCTAACTTCCTGGCAACTTTCATGAGTTTTATCAACATCCTTCCCAATCTAGCTGAGGTACTCTGTCTTTCTCCATCGTTCAACTTGGTCCTGTAAAAAACAGTCATGCTGTCTACAACTATCAGACCGACTTCCATATCTTCTCTTAGAGAAAGATTAGTGATATTGTTCAATTTCTCCTCTTGTTCCTCGAATGAACAGGCTCTAAAGATCAAGGTATTATTCATCACCTGGTCGTAATGGTCTCCAGAGATCTGTTTAAGCCTTTCCATGGATACTCCTTCTGTATCTAAATAAGCTACTTTTTTACTATCCAACGCTACATTTTTAGCTATCTGAAGACATAAATTGGTTTTACCGGTTCCACCACCTCCAAACAGTTCTGTGATGGTACCAGATTCAAGACCACCTCCAAGCAGTTCGTCGATGGCATCGCAACCGGTATTGATCTGCATGTACATCGCAGATATATCCCACATATTATGTTTTATGGTTGTATGTCGGGTAAATTTTATTTGCAAGTATAGGATAGGGAATCAAAAATCAGATTTTTCTATTCGAAATGCGAGGGTAGCCAAGCATGGCCAAAGGCGCAGGACTTAAGATCCTGTCCCATAGGGGTCCGAGGGTTCAAATCCCTTCCCTCGCATTTATCACACTTCTTGAACGAATGTGAAAGAAGTTGATAAAAATTGACAGTGAACGTTAGTGAGTTGTCAGGAACTTTTTTGATAAAAAACTGCACTAAAAACGTGTGGGGCTATCAAAGATAGCCCTTAAGAAAGGCTTTTTAACAATGGAAAGCGAACGTTAGTTAGTTGTCAGGCACTTTTTTGATAAAAAACTGCACTAAAATCTAATAAATCCGATTATAGGGGAAATTATATTAGTCCAAAACTCAATTTTTATCATGTTGCAGACTCTTTGGGATGGCAAAACAATTGGAGAGAATTCAGATGAAGTTAAAGGAAACCCTGACTCTGGTCGTGGTTGGTTTGTTAGTTGTTAGTGGATTCGGTATGGCCGTTGGTATCACCGTCGATGATGAGCTCCAAGAAGATGAGCCTCTTGAGATCGAAGATTGGCATGACTTGGATGCTGTGAGAGATGACTTGGACGGCGACTACGTTTTGATGAACGATCTGGACGAAGATACCGAGGGTTATGATGAATTAGTCGATACTGAAGAGGGTTGGGAGACGATAGGAGGTTATCATGACGATGAACACGTGAAGTTCAATGGTACTTTCGACGGTAATGAGAATGAAATAAGTGACCTCTACATAGACCGCCCAGAGACCTATTACGTCGGTCTGTTTGGACAGGTCGATGATGGCGGAAAAGTTCGCAATCTGGGTGTTGTCAATGCAGATGTAAACAGTGAATGGTATGTAGGCGGACTCGTGGGTCGAAACTCTGGCACAGTGAAAAACTCGTATGTTACAGGAAATGTGAGCGGAGATGATTTTTATGTAGGCGGACTCGTTGGATATAACCCTGGCATGGTGAATAACTCTTATGCTACGGGAAATGTGAGCGGAGAAGACCGAAATGTAGGCGGACTCGTAGGAGGAAACGCCGGCACGGTGGACAACTCTTATGCCACTGGAAACGTGAGCGGATATAGAGATGTTGGCGGACTCGTTGGAAGAAACTTTGGAGGCACGGTGAAGAACTCGTATGCTACTGGAAATGTGAGCGGTCCCTCACATGTAGGCGGGCTTATTGGAAGGCACTCAGGCACTTGTTCGAACTCGTATGCCACTGGAAGCGTAAGCGGTTTCCAAAGTGTAGGCGGACTCGTGGGAGGGAACTGGGGCGGTACGGTGGAGAACTCATATGCAATAGGAGATGTAAGCGGTAATTCTCCAGTCGGCGGACTCGTGGGACTTAACTTGAATGGCAAGGTAGAGAACTCGTATGCCACTGGAAACGTGATAAGTGCAAGACATTCTGTAGGCGGGCTCGTTGGTCACAATGATGAAGGCACGGTGGAGAATTCTTATGCAACGGGAAACGTAAGCGGTGACAACTGGGTAGGCGCCCTCGTAGGAAGGAACAGAGGGACGGTGGAGAACTCTTATGCAATGGGAGAATTATATCGGGGAAATGATGGAGAAGAACTCACAGGAGTAAATGATGGTACGTTGGAGAACTCTTATTATATTTCAGACTCTTTTTGGGATATTTGGACAGGTAACCCTACTACTCCAGAGATGGTAAGTAAAGAAACCTTTTCTGATGCAGGTTGGGATTTCGAAGAAACTTGGGACATAATTGAAGGAGAGACTTATCCATACCTCCAGTGGCAGGAGGGGGATACTTATCCTGATGCTCCTGAGGAACTACCATTTTACATCAGACATCAAAGATTGACTATAGGAATTATAATAGGTATAGCAATAATACTAATAGGTCTAGGTTTGGTTTTGAATAAGAAAAGAAAGTTGTATGAAGATACGAATTGAATTTGAAACTAAGAAATACGAATTTAAAAATCTTTGTGATATGGTTGGCACTAAGATAAATGAAGCCAACGAACTTTCTTTGAACATTGATGGATCAGAATAAATATTAGTGATATTAAAAGTAGATAAGGAAAACCAAAATACGATGAAGAAGATATGAAATCTGTGAAGGAAGCGAAAAGGGAGATCGATGGATTTATTGATGAACTTAAGAGTCTGAAATCAGATATAGAATCAGTAATTGAAGAAAAAGAAGAGCGTAGGAGAGACAGAATTAAAAAAAGCAAAAGAGTTAGAATAAGAAAGCTAAAGAGGAATTATAAAACAGAAAATATTAGTGGGAAAAAACTTTTACTCTCAACTTCCTCATATCTGAAAAAGTGATTTGAGGTGTATCTGTATACAAATATATGTGAATTTTACATCCTCGCATTTTATATAAATAGTTGTATCAATATACGGCCATATTCTTTTCGAAAATTTTATATGTAATAATTTATCTTGATGAACGGAAGATGGGTTTGAAAAAGATATCCGTATTGATAGTTATCATACTGATGATCAGCATTTCTTTAGAGGCAGGTGTATCCTCATCGATAGGCCTTCAGGATGGTGCCGATCTGCAGGACGAGGAGAGCAATGATCTTGCTGATTCTGCTTGGCCTAAGTACAGAGGTAACAAGAGAAATACGGGTAGATCTCCATATGATGCTAGTCATGTCGATGGTGGGATTGAATGGGAATATAGCGCTCTTGATGAGATTAGGAGTGAACCAGTGATTTTGTCGAATGTAACAATTTTAATTGAGGATGGATATTTTAGCACCTTCAGACCTGCAAGATTGATAGTTTTGAATCAAACTGGGGCAGAAGAGTGGAATTTTACAAAAGAAAATTCGAAGATCACCACTACTCCTGCTGTCAGTTCAGATGGAACGATTTATTCATGCATAGTTGAAGATGAGCACGATAATGAGGATGGTGAAAGGATAGGACATTTGTATGCCCTATATCCTAACGGGACAAAGAAATGGAGTTTTACTCTTAATCGCCCACTTTGGCAATCACCCGCGATTGGGAATGATGGTATGATATATTTTTCTTGTTATGAGGAACTTTACGCTATACATCCCAATGGGACAGAAATATGGAATATAACATTTGGAGGGGATATACAAACAACTCCTGCTATAGATGATGAGGGTAATTTATATGTGGGTACGAGTGAAAAAGGTGAACTCTACTTTATCGATCCAAACGGTACTAAAGAAAAGATTTATCAAACGGAAGAAGGAGGACTTGGTTCACCTACATTAACTGAAGACGGCACTATATATGTAGGTTCGACTAGGGGAAGTCTACTTGCCTTCGAATCCGACGGAACGATGAAGTGGGAATATAGAAAAGAAGAAACAGAATCCACAAGCGCATTATCTTCTTTAGCTATCGGTGATGATGGGACGATTTACTTTAGTTCCGATCATCTTTATGCGATAAATCCAGATGGTTCTGAAAATTGGATCTATAACTTTACTGATGCTAGGGTGGCGACCAATTCCCCGATAATAGGAGGAGATGGGACTATTTATGTGGGTGGTTATGGACAGACCTTGTATGCTATAAGTCCAGATGGGGAAAAAGAATGGGACTTGACTTTTGATAATCCCCTTTCGTGGCGGTTCTCTGGTTCAATCGATGAAAACGGCACACTTTACATCACGGGAAGATGGCACCTTTACGCCCTTGGTGAAAGAGAAATAGAGACACAAGATTTCACTGATGTCTTTACTGCATTTTTAGCTGATAA
>PULU01000060.1 GCA_003551065.1 Thermoplasmata archaeon
AAAAGGACGATAAGGCGCTCTGGATGTCAAAAAGACTTCAGGAAACATGCAAGTCGGACGGGCTTTTTGAAGGTAGTTTATCAGGCTCTGGCCAACATTTGAGGTTAAAGGCAAAAGTATAGGGAGTATTCGACGTTTGTTAATATCGCTTGGCCAACTCATTTGCCGCGTAATTTGCAAAAGCACTCTCATAGGTGCCGTTCCAGATAGCGCATCTGAGTTTAAGCATTTTATTGCAGTTTGTTTGCAGCCACCAGGCTCCATTTCGTTTCAGCCTTGTATGGCAGATGAACTTGTTGGCTGACTCAATTGCACCACTGCCTATATGATAGCCGCCGACCCGGGCTCCACGATAGTCCATTCTCTTTTTGTTGTTTTTCAGATAAGTTATGGTCTTGCGAATTAGTTCTTTGACATTAGAAGCTCTGGGTTTAAGTCTTTTCAGTCCCCCGATAACCTGACTCACTCCGCCTTTGAAGGATAAACGGGTCATGGTGCCTTCTACCCATTCTAGGGCCTTTTTGGAGTCATTTGGGTATAAAGCTGGACCAAGGGCATGAATGTATTGCGAACAATGATAGAAATCCAATATCTCTCGACCGTTGGGGAAAGCCTCGGTCATGGCCTTCCACAACCAGGAAGCGCCATCACCGATCAGTCCAACACGAACCTTATCTCTGGGAATACGCGCGGCTACAGACTTTAGACCTTCTTTGAAGGTTTCGACATCAGTTACTTGGTGCCAACTGGCAAGATGATTAATCCCATCCCTTTTCAGGAGGTAAATACGAAATCCCTTGGCTTCATTGTAATCGTTTTCCCCTCGTTTCTCGTTGCGTTTACCTGGTTTACGGATCGGGACGAGAGCCCCATCTGTGGCGACCATGAGCACTGGACGCCGTTTTGAGCCGTTAGCCAAGGTATCAATACGTTTTTCAATGTCTTGCCCTAAAGGGATGACCTGCTCCAAAGTGAGTTGTTCTCCAAAATCTTCAAGCAGATCATGCATACGCCCCTCGCTGTATGAGATGCCGGTGGCCTTGGAAAAGAGCTGACTTGCCCTCTCAAATGGCATTTCAGCCATGAATTCCAGGGCGATATCTTGAAGATCGTGTTGTTTCCTTGAGGCAGAGAGCTGCAGGTCATGATCAGCCGGAGCATATCCCATACCACACGGCAGGCAGTAAAAATAAGGCCTATGGATCTGACTCGGACCATGCCTCGTTTCAGTGCCTCGTGAGGCTATCCGGAGATGTTTTCGCGTTTTTCCGCAGTTAGGGCAGGGAGCGTACTCTTGACTCAAGACGTCATGATGCAGCACTTCAATGAACCCCTGGAACATAGCTCCTATAAAATCCTGTTTATATTTCTGGAAAATTTGACTCAGTTCATGAATGGTCAACTTCTTTTTTTCTTGTAGTTTAGGTGCGATATCGTCAACGAATTGATCGACGGCCTTATGAGCCATGGCTCGGACTTGTTCAACAACATCTTGATTTTCAAGCTCCGAAAATTCCAAGACACGGGCGGTGTTCATTTTGCACCTCCCGCACACAAGCGATCTTTAAAATCAGGGACCAAAGGACAGATGTAGACATCTTTTTTCTGGCCATGGTAGTAAAAGCGACCATTCTTTTTGGCATGACCCTTGGTTTGCCCGATGTAGAGCCAGTTGGCAGCCTTATAGCAGGTGCCGGCAAAACGGGAGCAATCCACAAATGTTTCCAGTAGATACAGCGGATATCCATAAAATGAGAACCAGTCCCGGGCAAGGGTCTTTGCGGACACAGCCAACAGGTGTGAGGCCAGATTTTTGATCCGTACCCAGGGAAAAATTAGAAACCTGCTGTTGTTAACCACATGTCGAATATTTTTGTTTCGGGCTTCAGGATCCCAGTGAATATGCTCGTCGCGACAATTGATGCGGAATACAGTGGAATTCCAGGCCAGACAAGCGACTGGGCGATCCTCAATGCAAGCCAGATATTTTAAATGAGCCCCGACAATGATCTTGAGGCTCTGATAGTGAAATTGATGGACCAGATAATTCCATAACGGTTCCTCTGGGCTACGGCGAACCATTTTCAGGGTTACTTTGGGAAAGTCATCGAGTCGACCCTCTATAGGGGTTTGCAAAATATCAGGTTCTGTCTCAGGCAACAGAAAGTAACGTCGATTGCGGTTAATCTGGGACCCATTTTTCGATGGCGGAAGTGTAATAAGTTGCCTTGACTCGAGGCTGCGTAATAAAATGCGGCAGACCTGGTCTTTCAAAAAACCGTTTTCTTGCCGCCAGTTCCAGGCTCGGCACAGTTCATTGGAAATATGTTTGCGGCCTTTACTCCAGTTTTTTTGAATGACTGACCGAATCTGATTAAGTACTTCAGGGGTGATAACTCGTCCCCGGATGATCAAATTGTCTTCCATGTCTTACCTCCTTGTTGAGAGGCAAGCTAACATGGGCTCATTCGTGAACGCAACCCCCGGGAGACCACTTTTTTACATTTATCGAATACTCCCAAAGTATATCTTTGCCATTCTTCAAGGCCCTGAAGAGGATCTGGTTATTCTGCCAGTGGATATCTTCAAGGCTTAAGGCCCGTATCTGC
>PULU01000010.1 GCA_003551065.1 Thermoplasmata archaeon
CTTTTTCGTCAGGAAATGATTCACCATATTTAACTATGAAATCGATCATGGGTTGTTCACTCTTTTCAAAATCTATGTTGGTCATAGTGTACAATATCTTTAGATATAGATTTTCTAAGGAGGTTAATTCATTCTTCTTAGTATCGAATTTCTGATAGAAATCATCATCTTGGAACTCCCGGAATGCATCCTCATTATACAGGTAATAAAAAATTGTTGAAATACATCCTTCAGAAGCTAAAATTTGTCCTCCAGATTTTACCATCTCGGGTAAAAAAGCCGATGATGTAATGTGATCAATGTGCAGTTTAATATAGTCTTCATAATTCTCTATATCAGGTAGCCACTTATGGTAAACCATCCTGTTGTTTTTCACGAGCCAATAACGTAGTTGGGTTTCCCGATTAGAAAGAAACGCATTGATATCTAAGCCGCAATCCCATAGACCTCCGAATTTCTCTTCTGCTAATTCTTCTAGACCGTTCTCGTAGGAGACGATCTCTAAGGAGTTTCCTAAACCCTCCATAAAGGCAGTACATGGGTCAGTCATACCGGTTATACAATGATATACGTTGGACCTCATCTTTCCAGAATCAAAACCCAATAAGTATAACCAGAGATGTGATAATTCATGGGCGAATATCTCCTCGAAATTACCATCTTCAATATTGTTCCAATCTGTATTGAACGCTAAGTAATAAAGATCTTCTTTTTCATCCTTTTTCTCATCTTGAATTATACATAAACCTTTCATTGGCCTGGGATCACTGAAGTCTGTCATTATGTAAAGTGATTCTTCAACACTTGAACCACGCTCAGAACTGAGAAGATATGCATTTAGCTTCTCCCCTAAAGATATGAATATTGAACATGGCTTTTTCTCCAACAATTTACTCAATTTACGTTCTTTTTTCGATCCCTTAGATATCCTTTTGACAATATATACCTCGTTTCCTTCTCCCGTCCATGATTTTATACCCTTTCCCTCTGTCTGGTAATATTTGTATTCTCCTTCTTCATCTAAAACTGGTTCTACTAATTCTACTTTCATCTGCAATACCTCCTTGATGGACATATATTTAATTTCATTTTAAACACCCAAAGTCTTCTGGATTCTTGAATGACCATATTAACAGAATGCCTGCGATCAATAAAAAGATAGCGAACATCGCTACAAAGGCGAACTCCCCTTGCTCAGCAAAATATCCAGGACTCTGTATAAGTGTGTAGATCAGCATCCCCATAGAGAACTGGAACAGATTCATACTGTGTTTCCAACTTTTCAGCAGAGCTATACCACCGGCTATCAGTAACACCGCAGTAACGAATTCGGCTGCTAGATGCATGCCTATCCGTATGGGTTCAGTTTCAAGTTCCGGGATCTCACCAATGATCCAGAACATGGTCCACATCCCGAACATCGAGAGTCCAATCAATAGTGAATAAACAGCGGCTATTTTTCTTATCTTCATTTTTTGTGCCATACTAAATCCACTAATTCAAAATTGCTTTCGGTTAAACAGGACTGTTGCTATGATCAGCAGTACTACAGTTGTTATCGATCCAGTTCCGATGGCAAATAAGATCTCGTTGGATATTTCAAGAAGTGCTGGTAAGACGGGAAGTATGGATATCTGATTTCCACCATATATGACTAGTACCGCACCAACAAGAACAGAGGGAGAAACAACTCCTATCAGTACACCAGCTGATGCTGAGATCCCCATCATGGCAAGACTGATGATTATCGAATCCATGGTATTTCGTAACATACCTTCAGGTATACCTCCGAATCGGTAGTAATCGATGGCTACTCCTATCAAAAGTGATAGCGAAACTGCGATAGCTATGCAGACATACACAGCTAAGAACTTAGAGAGCAGTAAGTTCCTCCTTTTTATGGGTCTTATCAGAAAGAGATCATAGACCTTGGCCCCTTTTTCGTTGATGATCGAAACTGCCAGCATCACAGCACCAAGAGTACCAGCTAGACTGGATACTATAAGAGCCGTCATCACGGTCAAAGGTAACTCATCACCGGTATCGGGAGAGAGCAAGAAGAACAATATACTCAATACGGGTAATCCGATCCATAAAACTATCATCACTTTAGATTTGTAAAATCCCCTAAGTTCGTCTTTGAAAAGTATTGATAAACTCATCTCATATCACTCTCCTGGATGTACTTCATGTAAAGTTCGTCGAGGTTAGGAGAAGGAACTCCATAATTTTTGATATTGTAATCCATACCGACTAACTTTTTCAATACCTTTCTAGATGAATTTGAAAGTACCTCGTCCTCATGTAGATACAGATCTATTCTAAATCCATTCTCCGAAACTACTCTATCAACTTCTTCGATATCTGCGATGGCTTCAACATCCTTCACGATATCGTAAAATTCGATCCTGATCAATTTAGGGACTTCCATATCATACTTCAGTTCTTCAAGTGTCCCTACATCTACAAGGTGGCCCCTGTTGATGATCCCTATCTTGGTGGCGATATCCTGAACATCACTCAAGATATGAGATGAAAAGAGAACAGTTGTCTCTCCTTTACTGAGCTCTTTTATTATCTCTTTGACTTGGTACCTAC
>PULU01000066.1 GCA_003551065.1 Thermoplasmata archaeon
ATAACATGGAAAACTTCATCACCACGCTTGCACACCTCACGAAGGCACTCGAGATGAGAAGCATCAGCGTCTCGGAATATGTTGACATGATACGCGACTTAATCTACAGAGAGGAGGAATCATAATGTCGCTTCATCTTGGAGAAAATCAGGTCCAGCTCACGAAACACCCGGAGCCTATGGTGGACCGCCTGTCACGCAGGTTCGACTTCGGAGGAGAACTCTTCCTGGACTGGAACGTCATGGGGAACGATGGACCTCGTGCGACAACGTCATTCACACTCGCAGAAGCATACAGACTCCGAGCCTTACTCGCGAAGTCCCACAGGATGTTCATCCCGACAAGCGGCTACGTCAACGTAAAACACGAAGACCATGGAGCCTACATTTACGCCGGAGAGCAAGACCCGAGGTATGTGGCGTCTGAGCATATCAGCGTATTCGTGGGGTATATCGAAGGGCATCTCAAATACTACACCGAGAGAGCCTTGAAGAATGGCCTACCTCTCCTGCCAGACCATACGCAGATGAACCACAACGGCCTCAGAGTGGAACCAGCCTCAGGAGATAGTGTGAATTACGCCGCTGACCTCGAAAGAACTCACGACACCGTGACACACACACGCGACCACTCTCCGAACCTCGTGTTTATGAAGAATGCTCAGAATGAATCTGTCGCGCTGACTGAATATGAAATCTACGCCTTCGCGACACTTCTCACCGAGGTCGCTGGAGAGGATCCGCACTACCGCATCCCGCCCAAGGTCGAACACGCTCCGGAGGCATGCAGTGACGTCGGCATCTCATACGACGCGGATGCCCGGCGTGTAAATGTCGGAAACGAGTTCTCGTTGGATCTTGATGAGGCCACCATCGCGGCATACTGCGCTCTGTGCATCACCGAAGACCTGAATCAGTTCGAAAAACGCAAACAGGCCGCGGCTGACATGGAAGGTATGCAGGAGATTGAGAAGGCCATCGAAACCATCAGCCGTGTGGTGAAGAAGCACGATGCTACAGGCTCTGCCGAGTGTCAAATTCATCGCACGGTAGGCCTCGCACTTGGCAAGAGAGTACAATGCGGAGATGAAGAGTGCTTCGACTGGTATTGTATGGTCAAGACATTGCGGTCTATCCTCCGAAACGCTATCAGCGCAGGGGAGGATTCCTGAAATGCTCGGGACCATGTTTGGACTGCTCATGGCTCTGTTGTGGCTCTACGTTGCGGTGAATCTATTTCACCGCTTCGTGGAGCAGGATCGTGATGAATACTCGAAAGGAGATGATAACCAATGATAATCACACCAGAACATGAGTTCCGCCGTTACGAACCCGACCCGTCTGATAAGTTCGACGTCGGAGGGTTGACTGGAATGCAGTGGATTTACATGCCCCTCGGCGATATCACACGCGCACAGGCAACGGTTTTCAACATGTATGAACTCCGCAAACTCCGAGAAATGCTTATGAATGCCGAAAGTTGGAAGCATCAACGCTTAGAACTCGAACCCTGCGAGGAAGGGTTCATATTCCGCGTAGAGGACGGCAATCAGATGGTCCTCACTGAGGACTCGTTGATACGCCTGAGGGACTTTGTTGACACCATTCTGAACCCATTCGACCTGAAAGTCGCTCGGAGTCTGAGACCTGATCCTGGAGACTACAAGACCATGCGCGCAGGCGAATTCTACAGAGTGGAGCCAGTGTATGGCTCGGGCACGTCCTACGAAGAAGACCTGAAGGCGTCTCTGCGCAATCTTGACTGGGATGAGGAGCCTGGTGTGTATTTTCAGCGGACCATTCAGCCTGGAGACTCGGATGACACCGACGCATCGTTCGCACTCACCATCCCGACCATTGCAGAACTTTGTCACGCGGCTCTGGAAATCAACGAGGACATGACAATGCACCGCGTGACAGAAGAGCTGGAGCGTGTCGGGGACATGCACCGTAAAATACACTCGGCACAGCCCATGACGATAGAAGTCGAACAGGTCTCGCGCCGCGTATTCTTCGACGACCTGGGATGGATGTCTCTGAATCAATTCATGCACATACTACACAATGCCGCATGCATCGTGCTGGACATCCTGGAGTCCGCGGGTCCGGAGTGTTACGCGTTGATATCGACCGTTCCAGATTTAGACAAACACACAGAAGGAATGTATGAAATCGCAAGAAACTCTCCAGGAACGACTGCGGTGTCATGCGACATCCACCGACACATGGCGCGTGCCATGCAAGTCCCCTTGGACTGTGACAACCAGCCATGTATCACCCTGCGTTGCTTTTTCGTCACGCTGAGGGGCATCATCAACAAGAGATACTACGAAGGAGGTAAGCGTGATGAGTGATTCTCATGAAATCCTTGCAGGTCCTGTGAAGTTGCGTCTCTTCGCAGATGTGCGTTCATTGTCTCGGAGTCTTGACGAGGCCTATGATGTTGCAGGTGTGCCGTTGATGCTTCTGAGCCGCGTCGGAGAGGACTCGGACATTCTACTCGACCGGGCAGACTGTGCGGTCATCTTGGACGCCACGGCGCATTTCTGCGAGGACCTAATACACTCTGACATCCAATACGC
>PULU01000129.1 GCA_003551065.1 Thermoplasmata archaeon
GGCTTAAAAAACTGGAAAAAAAAGGTATAGTAAAAAAACAGGATGGCGGGAAGGGTAAAACGTACATACTAACTGACAAAGTTATCGATAAATGGATAGAATTGCTCGGCATCAAGAAATAAATTTTTGTGTAGGTCACGTGATCATCGCTATGTAAATTATGAATCAATCAAAAGCTTGACAGCAACCCAAGGATATAAACTAAAGATGGAATAATTATATAGTGAGCAGCAAGTGGGCAGAATTGCCCACCATTAACATATAGTCTAGTCACCCTTATATTATACAGGTGAAAAAAATGAGTGTATCAGATATGGATGATATAAAGGAACTAAAAGAAGTGATGGAAACCCTGAACGAAACTGTACCACCTCTTATCTCTGGTATAGTTGAGGCGGTTTACAACGCTGAGAACAGCAAAGAATTAGCGAAGAACACTGCCAACTTCTACAAAGAGCTCGTGGAAGCAGGTATGGATAAGGATCATGCCTATCAGTTAACTAGGGATTTCATGAAAGGCAGAGACGTTGCAAGTCTAGTAAGAGAGGCACTAAGCAGTTCAGGCGTCATGAGTGGTGGAGAAGTCAGCGAAGATTTCGGTGAAGATATAAAACAAAAGATAGAAAAGAAGATGAAAGATAAGATGGATAAAGAGGATTGGGATTAAAATGGAAGACAAGGAGGACAGAGCACCGGTCAAGATCGTTCGTATATTCGCTCTTCTCCTCCCTCTACTCTTTAAATTGATCTTGGTTTATCTGAGGTACAAGAGGCGTGTGAAGAAAAAAGAACGCTACTTGAGGATCGAGTTGAAAAAGGCTGGGATGGAGAAATCACGGATCGAGGAATTGTGCAGTGAGATCCAAGTTTTATCCTTAAGAGATCTTTTTTCGACTGCCGGTATCGATAGAGACTTCACAAAGCTTCTCAATTAAGGACTAAAGCGTAAGATTAAAATCAGATGAGTATATGTCTCAACTGAGCCGCAGTAACTCAGTTGGGAGAGTGTCGCACTGAAGATGCGAATGTCGCCGGTTCAAGTCCGGCCTGCGGCATCTTTATTTTTATTTTATTAATTTCACTTATCTTTCCAAAAATAATAAAAACGTATTATACATACCTGTAAATGCAGAGTGGATACGTGTGTATTTTTGTTTTACCCAAAAATTAGATGTAATTTTTACCTTTTTATTTCCTTCTGATAACTAAATAATTAATTTATATCTATAGCAATCAATATGAATATCTGCAGATTAATCGGGAAGTATATCGGAATTAACTTCCTGCTTATCGTGGAAACGACACCTAATGTTCTATCTCTGATTATATCTAAAATATCACTAATCTAAAAATTTTATTTTGATCAAATTAAAAAGCTCAAATCACATTCAATAAATAATCAGATTCATATCTATTATATAATGCTTTTTTCGTTTTATATCGTGAGATCTCTTTTTTTATCATTTCGGATAATATTTTACATGTTAATTTTATATCATGGTCTATAAGAAGAATCCTATCTGCTTTACGTTTAAAGGCCTTATATGTGATATTATTATCCTTATAATCCATGATTAGAATAAAAGGAATATCTATATTTCTTTTTCTAACTTTTTCTAAAAAACCGAGATCATCCTGATTATATTTATCATAATTTAGAATTATGACATCGAAATTATCTTCATTTAACAGTTCTAAACCTTTATCATCAGATAACACTGTAATCACATCTAATTTGTCATTTACATTTTGAAGATTTATTTTTATCAAGTTCGAAAGTTTAGGATCATCAGATACCACCAATATTTTCCTTCTAAATTCAATATCCATTTAATTATCACCTATTTTTATAGCATCTCATTTTTATTAAAATATAAAAAAGAAAGGGTTTTGGGTTCAATATTCCTCGTTGAATAGTTCTTCATCAGTTTCTTCTTCGTCGAATGGTTCTTCTTTGAATAGTTCTTCATCAGTTTCTTCTTCGTCGAACTCCTCTTCACCGAAAATCGGTTGTTCTTCATCTGGTTCACTGCCTTTATTTATAATAGCCACTATACCTATTATCAAGGCTAGTATAGCTAGTATCAAACCAACGATTCCAAGGTTTCGTGCCATGGATATATCGTCGTCTTGTTCGTCATCTATCTCTTCTTGTTCTCCTTCCAAATCGTTTAACTGTATTCTCAAGTTATCTAACTGGCTCTGTAGATCGGTCTCTAGATCGTCGAGTTCAGTCTCTAAGGTGTCTATTTGTTCTTCTAAGTCTATTTCCAGTTCTTCCATTTCGTTCTCTAATTCTTCGATCTGACTCTGTAGATCGTTGATTTCATCCAGTAGTTCTGTTTCTAGTGTGTCTATATCTCTTTCAAGATCATCTGTCTGTGCTTCCAAATCGTCTATCTGGTTTTCTAAGTCATCTGTCTGTGCTTCCAAATCGTCTATCTGGTTTTCTAAGTCATCTGTCTGTGCTTCTATATCATCTATCTTATTTTGAAGACCATCATGTACATCTGCGATTTCATCCCACAACTCTGGTATCTGTGGCAGATACAGAGCATATAACGTTGTTTCCGTCACGTCACCGTTGGGGTGTTCAGCCTCCACTTCGAAGACGTTCTGTCCCTTGACCAATGTTGCTTCGTGTTCGAAGTAACCCTCATCATCCGTGTTTACCTCATCACCTTCTATGTAGACCGTTGATTCTAAATCAGTCTGGCCTTCGATCCTGAAAACATCATCATACGTCAGATTCTGGACCCTGTCGTCTGGTGAGATTATATCTAATTCAGCTTCAGGTGTATCTATCGTGAAATCGACTGTTTCTGTGTATTTGTTTCCTGCTATATCAGTTGCTTTTACATATACCGTGTGTTCGCCGTCATCAAGATCTGTAAATTTATGAGTAAACTCCAAAGGCTCGTCTGGTATAATGTCTTCGCTAGCGACTGCTATCACCTTATCATCACTACCTCCACTGTATATCATTCCATCCGACTCGAATACAGATCGAACTGAACCATCATGATGTTCATGTTGCCATAATTCGATTTGACCTTCGACATCGTAGGCTATCACAGTATTATCTGCTGAAGCGCTGTATACCACATCTCCGGATGCGGTGATAGAATTTACACCCATATCATGGTGATCATGTATCCATAAAATTTCTCCATTTTCCGCATTCATTGCTATTACATTTCCATTCCTAGAACCTCCGTAAACTATCCCGTCTAACTCATACAACGAATTTATCTGACTATATTCCTGCTGCCAAAGAACATCGTTAGTTTTGTGATCATAGGCTATCACAGTATCATCACGAGAACTACTGTATACTATCCCGTCAGACTCATGGACTGAGTACACCGCATCATCGTGAAGCTGATGTTGCCACAGCAACTCGCCATCTTCAGCATCAACTGCCATAACACGTCTTGGGACATGCATTAATGCCCCGCCTTCACCGCTATATACCACTCCGTCGGACTCGTAAACAGAATATACGGGATCTTCATTGTGTTCATGCTGCCAAATAAGTTCTCCGTCAGCGGCATCTACTGCAACCACTTTTTGATCGAAAGAACCACTGTATATTACTCCGTCTGCTTCATGAACATCGTAAATCCGCTCTTCATGATATTCATGCTGCCAAAGAACCTCCTCGTTCTCGATATCGTATGCCATCACAGTATCATCCCATGCACCACTGTAAACCACACCTTCTGTTTGATAAACTGTCTGGACCCAACGATCGTGTTCATCATGCTCCCAAATCAAATCAGAAGCTTCATAAATTGGTTCTGGTTTCTCGAAATCATAATCTATCCAACCTTGGTCGTTTAATCGAATATCGTATTTTTCGATTTCTGATATATCGTCTTCTCCTTTCCAAGTAACATTAACCCAGTCTCTATCTAATGTCTTATCATCGTATGGAGATGTTATATCCACTAACGGGTCGGTTGTATCTAATAAAACTATCACATGAGCAGTATACTGATTACCCGCTTGATCTGTGCCCCTGACTCTTATTATGTTCTCTCCTTCCTCTAGGCCATTAAGTGTATAAGACTTGCTTAACCCCACGTTTATCCATGGACCATCTTCTAATCGAACTTCGTAATAAGCTAGATCTATTTGTTCATCATGACCGTTCCATTCCAACTTTACCTCATCTTCGCCAAATACTTGTTCGATTTCTGGTCTTACTATCTCTACAACAGGACTCTGAGTGTTTACTGTAAACTCAACAGTATCCATTGCTTGGTTACCTGCATTATCCGTAGCACGGACATCGAGTACATGCTCGCCGTCAGGTACATCTTGTATATTAACAGCTGTTTCGTCGCCTACGTCAGTCCATTGTATGAGCTCTCTTAACCGGACTTCATAGTAATCTATTCCAGACATCACGTCGTGACCATCCCATGCTACCACTACATCGCCATCTCCGAGAATCTCATCATCTTCTGGCATGAATATATTCACTTCTGGATCAATCAAGTCCACCATGAAGGTCCATTCATCTGATTCTACAACGTAGTCTCCGTCGTCAACTGTTACATACCAAGAATGTTCTCCCATTATTAATTGATCCCACTCTACAGTAGCTCTCTCGTTGGGATACACCTCTGTTACTTCATCTATCATGATACCTGTTTCAGCATCATAAAATGAGACATCCATCGGAGTATTGGAACAAGCGTGTGTAGCTTTAAAGCTCAATTCTGTTATTTCATGTTGTTCTACAGATATAGCAGATCCGGATTCTGGTTCGGCCATCTTTGGAGGATATGGTGCATCTAGTTCCTGTGCAGAATCACCTACTTTTTCTTCGATATCATCATCATTGACAGCTCTAACTGTGTACCACCATGTTATATCATCTTCAGTTCCTGCGCCTTCATCAAAATATCTGTAGTTCTCTAACCCTTCTGCATCAACACTATCTATGTGATCTCCAAGTTCGTCCTCACTCTCAGACCGGTAGATGTTATAACTCAAAACGTTGTCTTCTCCTGCACCATCGTCAATACTAGCATCCCAGGTCAAACGATTATCTGCGTGATACATCTCACCTTCGTAGGGCCGTATAGCTGTAACTTCGATATCGTCTATTCTCCAGCCTTCATGATTAGTTTCCCAATAATCCACACCTGCACTCCAGTTAAACTGAATTGTTTCTCCAATGTAATCATCTAGGTTTATCGTAACTTCATTCCAATCTTCTGACTCGGTCCAAGCTGGTTCTCCTGCCAAAGGATTATCGAATTCGTCTGAGATAATGTCGGTGTATTCATCTTCTGGATGAACGATTTCCCAATCTTCTCCATCTGTGGAGACCCTCAGATTACCACCATCGTATCTGTAGTCAAAGTCCCTCCAGTGCTGGAACGTTAATTCCACCTCGGTAGAATCTTCTGGTATTTCAATTTCCGGTGAGATCAACCAGCTGAGTCCTCCTCCATCGACTTCTTTGTAATCACTGTCTCCAAAGTCCCATGAATATTCACCAGCAAAAGATCCGTGATCTTTTATGCCCCATTCGTTAATTCCTTCTGGGTATTCACCTGTCTCATAGCCTTCCTCAGCCTCACCGTCATTTAACACATCATGGAAAACCGTTTCTTCCTCTAGAGAAACAAAATCAACCTCTAGGTTCTCAGGGGGTTCGGCAGAGATTATTTCAATTTCATCACTGAGATGTTCTGCGTACAGGTCGTACTGGTCCTCTAAACCAATTCTAACTAATGCTTCTTTTGATTGAACTGTTGGTATATTCCATTCATAGCTTTCATTGTCTTCTGTCTCTTCTGTTATGGGAGTCCATGTTTCACCGCTATCGAGACTGTATTCAAGTTCGACAGTAGTTATCGTACCATCACCTTCTGTAGTTTCCCATTCGATGATTTCTGTTGTATTGACATACCATACATCGCCTTCTTCTGGAGATGTAATCTCTACCGATGGAGCCTCATACTCAGATATCACGAAGTAATCACTTATATCACCGCCTACCGGTGCTTCTGGTAATACAGGCTTCGGAGTCGTTGTTACAGGTGGTGAAAGTTTTCCTTCTCCTAGTTCGTTTACAGCTGATATTTCATAAGTGTACTCATTCCAGTTCTCTACATCCGTGTCTGCATAGTATGTCCCATCGTCTGCCTCGGTATTGTAAGCTATCACGCTCTCATCAAAAGAACCACTGTAAACGATCCCATCTGACTCGAAGACGGATGTAACACCAGAATCGTGATGTTGGTGCTGCCAAAGTACTTCATCATCTTGATAATCATAAGCTTCGACGGTGCTTTCATGAGGAGTCCAAGAATCTATTCCACTACTGTAAACTACTCCATCCGATTCAAACACAGAAGTAAGTTCGTGATCATCTATGTCTCTATCATGTTGCCATAGCAGTTCACCATCGCTAGTATCTGCTGCTACGATAGTAGCATCACCGGCACTACCACTACTGTAAACTACTCCATCTGATTCATAGACAGACGTAGGCCAAGACCTTCCATGATTTTGATGTTCCCAGAGTACTTCTTCCTCATCGTAATCATAAGCTAGGACCGTACCATCTCGTGCACCGCTGTAAACTACTCCGTCAAATTCGTGAACATCGGTAACCATTTGGCTGTGTTGCTCATGTTCCCATTTGAACTCTCCATCTTCCGCATCTGCAGCTATCACCTTTCCAGGCATTCGTCCTTCGTCGGAGCCACTATAAACTACTCCTTCCGACTCAAAGACGGAATTGACAGCTCCTCCGTGATGCTCATGTTCCCATTTGAAGTCTCCGTCTTCTGCGTCTGCAGCTATCACCTTTCCGGGTAATCGATCACCTTCGTCGGAGCCGCTATAAACTACCCCGTCAGACTCATATACAGAATTAACAAGATCGGCATGGTGCTCATGTTCCCAGAGCACTTCTTCCTCTTCATAGTCATAAGCTATTACTTTTCCGTCATAAGACGCACTGTAAACTATTCCGTCCGACTCATGAACAGAGGTGACCAATTCGTCGTGGTGATCTTGCCGCCATATAACTTCAGGTATAACTTCCGTCTGATTTATCACTTCACCATCTCTATAAACGTTATAGTGAGACAACGGCTCACCACCATCTCCTGGAGGTTCATCCCAATCAAGTTCTACTAATTCATCGTCCACTGTAACATCTGGTTCTGGAACTTGGAACGGTAAAGTGGGGTACCCTACAGCATGAAGTTGTTCTGCAGCGCCAAAGTACAGTATGCCATCCTCGCAAATCGCAGGACTATTTCTTATAGCTGCACCGATTTCATAAGTCCACTCTTCTGTTCCATTAGGATTCAATGCCAAAAGATCACCTGCAGAAGATCCATAATATATTCTTCCGTCTTCTCCTATTGAACCTCCTCTTATTATGTATGTGCCAGTGTCAAACCTCCACTCTTCTGTGCCATCAGGATTTATAGCGTATATGTTGCCATCAGCTGACGGTGCGTATATAGTGCCGTCGTCAGCGATAGATGGTGAAGCTGTAATGTCTCCACCTGTTGCAAAGTTCCATTTCTCTGTGCCATCAGGATTGATAGCCCGGAGATCATTAGTTCTTGCGGATCCAAAATATATTGTGCCATCGTCATCAATCGCTGGTGGACCTACTGATCTAGCGGGATATGACCATTTTTCTGTTCCATCTGGATTTATTGCATAGAGTGCCTCATCATTTGAGCCAACATAGACAGTTCCATCCTCTCCTATAGCGGGTGTATATTCGGATCTCGTGAAGTGGTTCTCTTCTATCTCAGTGAAGGCCCAGTTAATTGTTCCATCTGGATTTGCTGAGTAAATATTATTATCCAAATCTCCAAAATATATTGTACCATCGTCAGCTATGTTCGGAGACGTAAAAACCCCATCTGATGGTACTTCTATAGTCCATTTTTCTGTTCCATCTGGATTAATTGCATGAAGTTTCGAATCGCTTGAGCCTACATATATAGTGCCATCTTCTGCTACAGCAGGGGAGGATTCTCCGTAATCAGGTCCTCCTATTGGACCTCCTGTTTCGTAGGCCCATTTTTCCGTTCCATCTGGGTTGATCGCATACAAATTGTGATCTACACTACCGACATATATAGTGCCATCGGGACCTATAGCAGCCGAGTTGAAGTTATCATCAGCCTCAAAAGTCCACATCCTTACACCTTCATTATGGCTGGTATTTATCGGGCTCTGGCCTGTTCGTCTCTGGTTTTGTCCTATAAGCGGCCATGGAGTATCGCCTAGCCCCTCTAGTGTAGCTTTCATTTCACCATATATAGAGCTAGGATTCTCATTTACATCCTCTATTGAAATCTGAACTAATGAGCCGGATTTGGTCCCCTCAACTTCAGGCACTGTCCAAGCGTAGCTTCCTTCACCTTGTTCCACCTCATGTTCTTGTAGTATAGTGTCCCAATTTTCTCCAGCATCGGTACTATACTCTACAGTTATCTCTGCATCAAGACCACCTGTTCCAGCGTACCACTCTATAGGCTCTTGATCATCACTAGTCCATATCTCACCACCTTCAGGAGTATCCAACCTAACTGAGGGAGGTTCAATACTAGGTTCTTCGGTTTTTATTTCATTACCAACATCATCTACTGCACCAACCTCGTACCAATATCGAGTGTACTCATATTGACCCATGCCTTCATCCACGTATTCATCTGTTCCAGGTTCTACTGTTTCTATATGTTTCCAATCGTTAGGTTCACCATCGATTGATTCTGATCTGTAGATGCGATAACATTCAAATTCTTCCAAATCATCGTCCTCTGAAAGATTCCAGGTCACAAGATTGTCAGTTTCATCCCACCATTCAACTTCTATATTGCTCGCGGGCTCAGGGGGTTCACCATCAACAATCGCATACTCTATTTTTTCTTCCTCCATTGATTGATCGTAGTAAATTGCTTCTATCTCAAATCCGTGTTCGACATATAAACCATCATAGTCGTCTTCGAATTCTGGACTGATGTCTAGAGATCCTGTAACAATCCCTGTTCTAGCCCCTCTTAAAGTGACAGTAAGGTCGTCTACTTCTTCATCGTCATCAAAGCTTCTCACATTTATGTCTACGGTGTCTTGTTCCATCATATCTGAGTCTATAACGGTGAAGTCAATCGTATCTTCCTCTGCATACCTGTGATGATCCATGGAAAATAGTCCATCTTCATCCAAGAATGAGTTCTGCACAGCTAAAGCAAAATCCTGGTTTGGTTGGTCTATATTATCGTTTGCATACTCCGGAATGTCATGGCCAATAACTCGTATCTCGTAACCTGATGGTTCTGGATCCTCGATATAGACCTTCAATATATTGTTAACATCGTCATAACCATCTCCTGTTAGATCGAAGTCAGACATCACTTCTGTTTCAGGATAACTGAATCCTGATGTGCTTTCTGAGTCTCCACCTTCAGAAAATGCATTACCTCGATATATGTTTCCTGCTGGATCTTCTACCTCTAATCTCAGGTCGTTCTGAAGGGTTGGGTCAGCACCTGCTGGAGCCGCTGGATCGTCCCAAGCTAGCGTTATTTTTAAAGGTTCATCGTCATCCGTTGGTCCAAGAGTATATTCCTCCACATCTCCTGTTTCAAGGTATGTTTCTTCCATTTCTTGGTTTAACCTATCAAACATCATGAATGGTCCACCTTCAGGGAATTCATGATCGACAAAAGGTGTCAAATCCATTCTTCCCCATCCTTCATACCTGTTAGGGATATGGTCTATTGTTCCGTCATCATTATGATCTTCTGGGAGATCGTAAGCTGTATTGGTCAATAATGCTCTAACCATCGCAGGACTTGGCCTTCCATCTACCAATGGATGTTCTTCGTACCAATTTGCTATCATCGCCGCTCCACCTTGAGCTGCAGGTGAAGAAAAGGATGTTCCTGCTATTCCAACATAGTTAGGATCCGCTGCCGGATCATCATACCAATTCGTTGTCAAGATGTTATTTGCCGGTGCGACTATATCTGGTTTTATCCTATTGTCATCTGTCCATCCTCTCGAAGCCCCAGGCCAGTACTCATCTGCATTGTCGGTAGCCTCCATAAATTCTGAATCAGGCTGGTAGTTTTCGGTACCACCAACTGAGATAACATTCTTAGCTGTGCCACCAGGCTCTCCAACCGTATTATCTCCACGAGCTCCATCATTACCTGCAGAGAATGTGATAACGACCGGTTCTTCCTCGTCTGTTTCTCGATTAGCGTCTCTCACAGCCTGATCAATATGCCTAGTTCTTTCTGGATAACCTCCATGAGCTCCCATCATACCCCACGAATGTGTCTGTCCAAACAGATCAGGTTCCTGCTGTATGGCCTGCTCAGGGACTTCACGAAGATTATCAGGCAAAATAATATTACCTCCATCATCAGCTATTCGGGATACATGCATTTCGGCCTCTGGTGCGACACCCATAGAGGCATGATAATCTTCACCCCAATATTTACCTGGTTCAATATCCGTCCATGCTAGCTCTTCATGATCTATAGTATAACCAGTACCATGATATGAGTCGCTACCAACAACTCCTGCTACGGATGAGCCATGACCGTGAGAATCCCAGAATTGACCTGGTTCTGTAGACCTAGAATCCCAGTCAAAGCCACTGATAATCCTATCTGTGTAGTCTGGATGTCCAGCATCACCTAATGTTCCATCTCCTATACCAGTATCGGCCACGCTAACCTTCACATCTTCACCAGTATAGCCTAATTGAGCAGTCAATGGACCAGCTTCGGCCCACTCCGGACTATCGTCTCTATATGGATAAACTGGAGTTACAGGTTCTCCGTTTTCCCATTCCCATTGGGGTGCCCAATGCCAAGAGCCACCGCCAACAATCTGGGAAGACATCTCATGGAATTGAGGTTCTAAATAAGGGGAGATATGATAAACATGGCTTATACGGGCTAGATCTAAAAGGTCTGCTTGATCAGTTAGCACTGCTCGTACAAAAATACCGTCAGAAATTTCGCTTTTGCTCTCTACACTATATACACAAGAGGAGACTTCATCTAAAACTGAATCAGTGATTCCATCTAAAAGTTTAACCTCTACAACTAGTTCGTCTGGATAGTTAGGTTGAGACTTTCGAATAGTTTCTTCAATATTTCTTTGAGTTGTTTCTATCTCTTTGGGGGTATAGGCGGAACCAGACATTGTCTCTATATTTTCCATTACATCGGCAATCTCCTTTTCTAGATCCATCGTGAGTTCGGGAGCTATTTTGAATCCAGGTTGGTAAGGTGCTACCCATTCAACGAACTCTAGCTCCTCCACTTTTTCGGCTCTCTCCGGAGACATCTGTACTTCATAGCCGTAATTGTGTACAGATCCTATAATTTCTATTCCCATCTCTTCGAGTTCTACTCGCCATTCTGGATTTCTCGGACCGAGCATCTGAACGAGATATATTTCTCTGCTCAAAGTACTGATCTCATCTTCGTTTCTTAACTCGGACTCGTCAATCGTCAGTTTTTCTCTGACAACAGATTCATCTACAGTTTCAAAGTTCAGTTTTTCAGCAAAATCCGGGAAATCTTCCCGACGGTCAAATTCATAGCCCTTTACATATAGTTCTGTTCTTTCCTCTAATAAATCGACCTCGTAATTCTGTTTTAAAAATTCTATCTTTTCCTCTTCCACCATCAGAAGAGTATTTCTTCCATACTCGTCAACTATCCTTCCATGTCGATCCAACTCGACAATTTCATCAGGATCTTCGGTGTAGACTAGTATGGGAATATCACCTTGTGTTTCTTGCCTTTCTTCTCCAAGAACCATCGTAACATTAGCGGTTCCTATCACCAGTACAAAGACAATCACCAAAACCGAAAATATCAACTTTGGTTTTTTTTTCATATACTTTTACCTCTTTTGGTTTTTCTTTAGCATGATACTAACATTTTGAAATCCTTTTAAGCCTAACCCATATATATAGGGGTTTTTGAGGGGGCATAGAAA
>PULU01000075.1 GCA_003551065.1 Thermoplasmata archaeon
CCTCTCGGAGCAACTCGTTGAAATGGACCTCGTAGTCCAGACTGGTAAAGCCGTGATCGGAGGCGACGATCATCGTGACGTCGTCGGGTATCGCCTCCCGCAGACGACCGACGTAGTCGTCGACTTTCTTATAGAAGTCGATAAACTCATCTCGGTACTCGCCGTCGTGCTCGTAATCTTTGAACAGGAAGTGGTTGACCCGATCGGTCGTCATGAAGACGCCAAAAAAGAGATCCCAGTCGTCTTCTTCGATATAGTGTTCGAAGGCCTCGAAGCGGGTATCGATCGTCGCGTGAGCGTCCTCGATAAACTCGGTTTTGTCCGCTTTGTGTCCGAGTTTTGGATTGACGTCGATCCGGTAGTCGAGCGAATCGAGGTAGTCGTGGACGGCTTCGGGGTAGGCCGCCTTGTCGAGCCCAGGCGAGAGAAAGCCCGAGACCATCCGCTGGACGTTGCGTTGTGGTGGGAAGGTGACGGGGACGTTCAGTACTGTCGCCCGGCGACCGTTCTCCTGGACACGATCCCAGACACGATCGGCCTGGACCTCTCGTCCCATGGGGACGTACGTGTCGTAGGTTCCGACTTCGCGGTCCTGGAAGCCGTAGACGCCCGTCTCACCGGGATTCATTCCCGTGGTCAGCGACGGCCAGCAGGCGCTTGACTCCGGTGGAACGATACTGGAAATCTCACGTGCCGTCCCGTCGTCGGCCAGTGCAGCAAAATTGGGAAACAGTTCCTCGTGCTCCGAAAGGAGACTATACGGCACGCCATCGACGCCGATAAATGCGACTCGGGGATCGTCGTCGCCCCGCAATCGATCGAACAGACCCATGGACGGGCTTAGTCCGACCGTATACAAGAAGGTTCGTTTCGAGACACGTTTTCGAGACTATGATACGGATTAGTGTCCGTCGGTACCGCCGTCATCGGGCTATAGTACATCAGGGAAGCTTTTGTGCAATTAGAGCCCATCGAACCAAGCATGGTTGGTCGGGAGAAGGAACTTGTGCGGCATCTGAGCGACGAAGAACTGGAGCGGTTACTGACCGAAGCTGATGACATTAAAGTGTACAAACGACTTGTCTTTCTGAAGCTTCTATACGGTGGAGCTACGCTTGCGGAGGCAGCTGAGGATGTTGGCGTTTCAGAAGGAACAGCCAGTAACTGGGTTGAGCGTTGGAATCAAGGAGGGTTGGGAAAACTAACTCCGAACTTCGGGGGCGGCAGGCCCCCGAAGCTCGATGAAGCCGAACAAGAACAACTCATTGAACGCCTCCGCGAGGGGCAGCCCTGGAAGAAACAAGAGATTCAGCACCTTCTTGATAAAGAGTTCGACGTTGAATATCACCCGAACTATCTCCCAACGTTCCTTGACGGTCTTGGCCTCCATTACGCCATTCCTCGCACAAAACGGCCTGACCGACCAGACAACGCCGAAGAGATTCTCGACGAACGCGTCGAATACGCGTTCGACGAGGACGCCCACGAGCAACCTCACAATAAACGAGACGACGACGATGACGATGAAGACTGGGACACTGATCACGACGTTTGTACTGATGGCGGGACTGTCGTCGGTTTTTTCGATATTTCGCACCCGCAACCATGGGACAATTCTCAGCGACTGTACACCGTTGATGAACCACATATCACCCGGCCGCTGGTGAAAATCGATACACCAGCGGCCGGGTTCTATGCGCTCAACGGTGAAAGTGTGTTGTCGTTCCCACCAAATCAAGAGAAAGAGAAGATTTGCGCATGCTTCGAGAAGGTCCGCGAGCAGAATCCCGGCAAGCGGATTCTGCTCGTCTTGGACAACTTCTCTTCGCACGTGTGCAAGTACACGCGAAAGCGTGCACACGAACTCGGCATCGATCTCGTGTTCCTCCCGGTCGGATCACCGGATCTGAACCCAATTGAGCCGGTCTGGAAAAGCCTCAAGTGGGAGTCTTCGCCGTTGATTGTCGACGGCGAAGACGAGTATCGAGCACTCCTTGATGACCTGTTCGACCAACTGACGGAGAAACTGAGCTTCGCTTCGTCATGGATCGATAATTACCTCGGTAGTTTCCTCAATAAGATTCGCTAATCACTACGCCCGATTGCTTGAGGGATCTTCGATCCCTCTCTGTCGTCGGCTTCAGCCGACTGCCTGAGGGGCCTCCGGTCCCTCTCTGTCGTCGGACTGCGTCCGACTGCTCGCGGAATGCCGTTCCGCGCTGATCGGCCGGGACGGGTTCGCCAACTGGCGGTAATTGATGACACTAATCCGTATGAGAAATCGGCCAGCTCGCGAGCCCAGCTGGTGCCGGGACGCGATCGCACCGGACGAGACAGCAGACCGTCTGCGGGCGGCTACCTGTCTGCTGGCTCCGGTTCGAAGTTCGACGGGACGACCGTCAGATGGGCGAGGCCGACGCCGGCATCCTCCTCCGAGGTGGGTCGATCGGATGGGGTGGTGGCTGCCATAACAGGTGAAGATACGCGATCGAGCCGAATAAAATTACTCATGCTCATAACTCATGAGCCGCGGGCGGACGGATAACTCGCGGGTA
>PULU01000008.1 GCA_003551065.1 Thermoplasmata archaeon
CAGAGGATCAATTTCCCTGTTCACTTGCTGTACTACCTTCGGATTCATCCTTCTGCTAGTGCATCCCAAAGCAATTTATAATTAGATGAAAATCTAATTAAATAGTTTCGGGATGAAGCCGATTCCTTCTTCACTACATTCGTGCCTGCTAGTATATCCCCGATCCTCATCTTGGAATCTGCTATCAACACGATGTTTATCAGTACTATGATCAGGCCGATGCAGGGTAAGGACCATAATATCCGAGTAAGATTCCTGAGAAAAGACTTAAAGAATGTAATCTCCCCATACTCATAGACTACTTCGATTCCTACGAACCTCTTTCCCGGAGTAGCTCTCCATACTTTGGATGATTCGAATATCGTGAAATATCCGACTGTAGTTATACTGGATAAAACAAAAGATGGTATATTCAATCCGATCTCTGTTTGTTCCCGTATCAATTGAACTGCAATATCCGTGGACATTATAGAGAATAAGACCATGTATAACAAAAGTATGATCACTACTATGACCACCGCATCGATCAAATAGGCTACTATCCTGCTAGCTAAAGATGCATGTTCCATGATACAGCCTCCTACTGCCAGTATTTAAAAAGTATATATATTATTTTCGTCGTTCATCACTTACATCTTATACCTTCCTTAGAGTAGAACTTTAGGAAAAGTAATGATAATAATAAAGATAAAAATGTCATACCTCCACTCAATAAAAAGGCTCTATCATATGTTCCTGTCAGGTCGTAGATGTAGCCGGCGGTATAAGGGCCCAAAGCCCCCCCTATACCTGCAACAGTCCCTAGAGCACCCAATATTGCTCCGGAGTTTTTATCTCCGAATAGATAGGACACTATAACTGGGTAAATCATGACCCACCCTCCATAAGAGATCCCGAAGATGATCGAAACTAAATACAGCATAAACAGACCATCTGAGAGGGGGATGAGTATTATCATAATCCCCTGTATCAAGAAAAATATCGAAGTTCCCTTGATAACACCTATCTTATCGGAAGTTATACCACCGAACAGCCGTCCACCGATGTTGAACACACCTATAACTGTCAGTAACGTTGCTGCATAGAAACTCGGTATCCCTATGTCCGTGGAATATGGTACGATGTGAACGGTAACGCTCAAGGCTGAGAACTGCGCCATCAAAAACATGAAGTAGATCAGCCAGAAGTACTTGGCTTTGAGAGCCATCTTGAGTGTGAAATCGGGTGATCCTTTATCATCATCTAACTCCTCTTCTTCACCATCATCATCTCCGGGTGGATGTTTCATGATAGATATAGATATGGACAGCAGTATCAGGGAAACTAACCCTGCGACAAGGAAAGTGTTCCTCCAACCAAATCCCTCGATGGACCTTTCTAATATGGGTGGAAAAAACGCCATACCGATACCTAAAGCTGATACGGTTAATCCTACAGCTAATCCTCTTTTTTCAGTGAACCATCGTGTAACAGTTGTTGTCACTGGTATGTAGAAAGCCGCAGATCCGATACCTACTAAGATGAAGGCTAGATAGAATTGAGATAGTGAAGTTATCATACTACTGAATACGAACCCTGCGATTACGAGAACGCTGCCTACGATCATAACTTTCCTTACACCGTATCTATCACTAAAGGCCCCTGAAATAATACCCAAAAAGGAAGAGACTAAAAGGGAGAGCGAGTAAGTCAAGGTCAATGGTGCTCTTGGCCATCCAAAATCAGCGGTGAGGGGATCGATGAACACTCCGAAGCTGTAGCTCCGAAGACTAGACACTAATAACGCTAGAAAAGCACCGATGACCACTATCCAACCGTAATAAACAGTTTTCTTCATCCTGAAAACCGATATAAATCGAAGTTTTAAATATGATTCGCTGTATTTTCAGGAAAAATAGTAAATATCACAATCACCAATCTCAATTAATAATATGTTTAAAGATATATTGATAGCTACAGATGATTCCCAACTTCTGAAAAATGCTATAAGATACACTGCTAATGCCTTCCCAGATTCACGATATCATATATTGAATGTTATTGATACGAGTGAAAAAAGTGTTCCAAAAACTGATATACTCATGAGAGATCTAAAGAAAGTTTCAAAGATGGCGATAAAGGACGCTGTGGATATATTAGATGATATGGGTATTAAAAATATAAAAAAAAGCATAAGAGAAGGTGTACCAAGTAAAGAGATAGTCCGTTATTCAGAGGAACATAATTGTGACCTGATCGTGATGGGGACTCATTCTAAAACGGGTACACAAAAATTTGAGATCGGAGTTACATGTTTACACGTTCTAGAGCATAGCCATGCCCCAATATTACTATTCCATACGATGATGGAAATTAAAAAACCGAAAAAACTCCTGCATCCATCTAACGGAAGTAAATACTCTATGGAGGCTGGCTACCTTGCTATCGAACTCGCTGAATATTTTGACGGTGAAATAGAAGTTTTAATCACGCAAGGTGGTAAAGAGATCGAAAGAACCTTCAAAGAATACGAATTAGAAAA
>PULU01000138.1 GCA_003551065.1 Thermoplasmata archaeon
ATAAAATAAATACGACAAATACGAGACCTCTAAAGATTATCAGCGCATCTATGAAGAAGGCGATGAATCTAGAAAAAAAACCGGCCTCAGTAATAGATACATGATCATCGCTCTTTTTTATCAAAGAAGAAAACCTTCCTTCATTATGATTTTGTTCCATATCTGATCTGACGAGGGCAGGATTATGTATCTTTGTTAAATAATTTTCTAAAGAAAGGTGTGGTATATTTACAAAAAGTTTTTAAGTATAACTAGACCTGGATATAAATATGCACCCTGTGATACATGTAGCCGTATCTTTACTCATAGGTCTCGGGATCGGCTTACATTCTAAGAGAAAATATCTGATCGTGTTAGTGGGTGCAGTAGGTGTCAACGGGATCATCGACCTGGATTATGTCTTTGTTGAATTAGGGTTGATGGAACTTAGATACTTCCACACTGGTATAGGGATGCTCTATATCCCGATGTTGATACTGATAGGCGCTCATCTATACGAGCGTAATAAAAAAGCCAGTATTATCACTAGGATGTCCATATTGGTCCTACTCGTGGCACTAAGTCATCTGATCATGGATACGTTCACCGGTGAACCGCCCGTGATGCTCTATTATCCGATGTCACTTCAAGACTATACTTTCGATCCCGAACTTCTCCCC
The DNA here is from genome assembly GCA_003551065.1 of Thermoplasmata archaeon. Taxonomy (GTDB): domain Archaea; phylum Thermoplasmatota; class Thermoplasmata; order Halarchaeoplasmatales; family Halarchaeoplasmataceae; genus Saliniplasma. Next base: position 660 of record PULU01000138.1, read on the forward strand.
TACGCTATCGTATTCTTCATAGGTCTTGTGGCTGCTGGGAATGTGATTGAGAGCTATCTTTACAATAACAATGAAGGTTTTAAAAAACTACCGGAAGAAGTGGTGGGTAGAGAGCTCACACGAAGATATAGGAACAGGATCACCAGCATCAAAAATATATTAGACGATATCTAGGATTGTTTTCAAAACCTTTATTTAGAAACTAAACATTCTCAATAAAGAGGTATAAAGATGACATATCTATTCTCAGTCGATATAGAAGGGATCTCAGGAGTGGTTTCGGCCAAACAGGGTTCTATGGATTCAAAGGAATACGATAGAGCGAGGGAGCTCATGACAAAAGAAGCCGATGCAGCTGCTGAAGGGGCATTCGAAGCTGGTGAAGAGAAAGTATACATGACCGATGGCCACGGGAAGATGAGGAACATAATCATAGAGGATCTCGATGAAAGAGTAGAACTCTTCAGCGGTCGACCAAAGATATTATCCCAGATGGAGGGGTTGACCGAAGATGATATCGAAGCGGTGGGTTATGTAGGATATCATAGTTCTGCCCATTCTAGAGGAACTCTTTCACACACCTACTATGGTTCTGTAGTGGATGATCTGAAGATCGGCGGTAGAAGCGTTAGTGAATTCGCTATGAATTCTTATCTGGCAGCAAAATATGATGTCCCCGTTTTCTTTTTAGCAGGTGACACTGAGATAATCAGAGAAGCAAAAGAACTGTATCCCGATATCCCACATGTTGTTACCAAAACACCCACCGGACGGTACAGTGCCAAATGCAGACATCCTAAAGTTGTCAGAAAGGAGATCAAGGAGACCGTCAAGAAGGCAATAAAAAAGAAAAAGAGTAAGGTTATACATCCTGAAAATTCCACATTCCATGTAAGGTTCAAGGACGAGGGTAAATTGGATAACTGTGAACTATTACCATCGATTGAAAGAACTGGACCGAAGGAATTTATCGTCGATACAGGGGATATAGAAACTAACTACAAGGTCTTCAGGGCCTGCACGATGCTGGCAACTACCGTGTCTCAGTCATGAGGTGAATTGTATGTCAATAGATTCAGATAGGTGTCATTTCTGCAGGAATTGGACAAAAGAATATAAGAGGATCGGTGATAAGGCCATCTGTGAGAAGTGTATGGAAGAATTGGCTTTATCCATCAAGGAAGAGCTCGAGTCATAACTCTATATCTATATCATAAATATCCTCTGGATTTTCCTTATGGATCTTCCAGGCTTGTTCTTCCGTGAATACTCCTTCATCTAGTAGTTTTTTTGTCTTCCTAGGAACATTTTTGATACCTAAAACAGCACCAGGTCTATTGGGGTCGTCGATGTAATCTGTTTCCATGACAAAACGATCCCCTTTCTCAGCAGCGGCTCTCAAATTTTTCTCACTAGCTAGGACCGATGGAAATAATCCTTTATTCTCTTCGTAGGTTATCAGCGGAGGACTGTAGTGTTTGACTACCTTATCTCGACTCAAACCTGCTTGATCGGCCATATCACCGAATTCCTCACATGTCTCAGGGTCTGTGCTTTCAGTATGTAGAACTACAGGGCATCCGATATCGGCGGCCAACTCCATACCGTACCTCATTATATCGTTAGATGAATCCTTCATCTTATCGCTCACTTCAAAGTGAGGCCTTCCTATCTCCCCGAGGGCAACTGCTCTGCCCTCTTCAACATAGTCGGCTGCTAACTTCATGCCATCCATAAGGATCTCTTTACCTCTCTCCAAACCCACTTTATCCTTCAAGTTCACCAGATCGACTGGATATGGGCCAAGGGTCACATAAATTTCGACATCTGTGGCCTCTTCGGCTTTTTCTGCTAAACTCAGGGTACGCTCATAGATCGGGTCATAACCTTTTTCATCCCATTCCCTAAGATCATGATATGGAAGATGGGATAGAACAAGATGTGTTCCTCCAGCTTTTTGAAATCTCTTTACCGCATCCACGTTATCTCCGCGTTCCTGGAGATGGATGTGGTTATCAAATATAGGTATCTGTCTAATGTATCAATCCCGCACCTTTCAATTCGTCTTTTATGTGATCGACGGCCTCTTCGAGGTCCCTGATCTCTTTAGCACCGGTACATACCATATTACCAGAACCGAAAAGCAGCAGAACAACATCTGATTCTCTAAGCCTATACACCAATCCAGGGAATTGCTCCGGTTCGTATTCTACCCGTTCTAAACCGAGTGTGATGGCTACCGAATTGAGATTAAGATCCGCTCCCAAACCGTAAGATGCCACTATGTTCTGAACAGTAACGTCGATATCCTCGGCGGTTTCGATACCTCTTTCATTCAATAACGTTTTTACTTTATTGACACTTGTCCTTGCTTCCTCGACCGTTTTACCGCCGGTACATACCACTTTTCCACTAGTGAAAAGCAAGATGGCGGTTTTCGGTTCACTCACCCTGTAAACTAGCCCGGGGAATTTCTCAGGATCGTATTCGGATCCGTCGAGTACTCTTGATGCTTCTTCTAGGTCTAAATTCCTCTCCATAGAAGATGATGCTACAACGTTTTCTATCTTTAGTCCTTCCATCATTATCACTTCTTATTGATCGTTTAAATACCAAATCTATATAAGGTTTATAAAGTCTTCGAAGGATTTTTACAGATTTGATGTGTCTAACTAAGGGATAAAAATAAAAAGAAGATGGTTTTACATTCTTCGAAGATGTTATGGAAGTCGCGGTAGTCGGTGGTGGACCCGTAGGGATGTGGGTCGCTAAACAGATAGCTGAAGCTGGATTCGAGACGACTGTACTAGAAGAAGACCGGAAGATCGGTAGGCCCGTTCGGTGTGCAGGTTTAGTAAGTCCAAGGGTAGTTTCTAAGACCGACACAGATAGTACTATCATGAAAGCTAGCAAAGCCATAATCCATCCGCCACAAGGAGACCCCCTTGTATTGGAGGCACCAGAAGAAAAGGCGTATGTGATCGATAGGGGGAGGTTCGATAGAGAGATGGCTGAAAAGGCATCAAATGCTGGTGCACACATAGAACTGGATGCTAAAGTCTTAGATACAGTCTTCAGCAGTAGAAGGAAATTAAGATATCAACAGGATGGAAAAGAGAAACAGATTTTATCTGATCTAGTTATTGGTGCGGATGGGCCCCATTCGATAATGAGAAAGATGACCTCAATGCCCGGGCCTAAAGAATTACTAGTTGGTGTGCAGGCAATAGTCGCTGAAGACGTCAAAGATATATCGATCTTTTTAGGAAACGATGTATCGCCGGATTTTTTCGGATACGAACTACCACATACCTCCGGTTCGCTCGTAGGGGTCGGAAGCAGTGATGGGCATGCCTATGAACATCTTAAAAGATTGATAAAGAGAAGGGGATTCGAAAACGATATTTTGGGTTACTCAGCCGGAACGATCCCATTAGGACGTATGAAAGAGAGTGTTAGAGATGGGTTGATGCTCGTAGGTGATGCCTCCTGCCAGGTCAAACCACTCTCAGGAGGGGGGCTGTATCCTGGATTACATTCTGCCGATATATGTGCTGAAGTGGCTATAAGTGCATTAGAAGATAATGACACATCTAAAGAAAGGCTTCAAGAGTATCATGATAGATGGCAGAGTGATATCGGTTCAGAGATATCAAAAGGGATGTGGATGAGAAGGATCTTCAAGAATATGTCCGATGAGGACCTAAGTAAGATACTAGGATCTCTAAAAGATGAAAAGGTAAAAAGGGTCGTAGAGATCGTTGGGGATATCGATTACCCGTCAACGCTTGCGAAGCCGGTGCTTAAGGCGTCTCCTAAACTGATTAAATTTGCCGGACCAATGATCAAGAATATCTTCTAGCCAGGGGAAGGAATTGTACTCTTCCTGCATATACAGCATCACCGCTAATATGCCGAAGAAGGCTGCAAAACCACCCAATAAGTACTGTGGCCATCTAGGGATCGGGGTTTTTACGGTGAAACTGCTATCCGGTAAAATACCGTTGACATCGAGTTTGGTTATATTGATGCTGCCGGAATAGTATGGTTCATCGGTTCTACCGGGTCTTTTAGTAGCGTTCTCCCATTCTGAATCAGAGAAATAACCTTTAGATCTCATCAGACTTTCATTATCATCTTCGGAATAAGAGAACTCCATCTGGAATCGAAGGAAGTACACACCTTCTTCAGTATCGCTTGAAGTGCTTATAGTGAAACGCTGAGGGATAGTAATCTCTGATGAGATCACTTCACGTCTTAATCTTCTAGACGTTTCGCCGGTGAATTGGAATATCGGCGGGTCGTCGATCTCGATTATGTCTTTCTCCTCGTCCAGGTCAGCGTAACCGTAGATCTCCGCAGTCAATACCACTTCGTCTATATCAAATTCATAAGGATTAGTAAGATTGAACTCAAGATAGCCCTCCTGACCGGGGCGGATGATAGGTGTCGAAAAGTCACTCATTATCTTGTTTGCTAGACTAGGGTCTGAGACTTCTGTGACCTGTGCTGAAGCGACCCCTAGATAAAAAGTGGGGAACAATATAAGGATGACCGAAAATATCACCAACGGCCTTTTGTCCATCATGCCTTCTAAAACCATATTGGGTATAAAATACTTATGCGATAAGATATAAAGGTTTACCTATGAGTTCCGAGGAAGGACCCGTCGTCAAAGTCAAGAAGAAAAGGGGCGAGGAAACCTTAAAGAAGCTTAAAACGAACGATATGCTGGATGGACGAAGGGTCATAGAGCAAAAAGGGGATACCCTATACATCCCAGTTAAGGAAGGCGGGGATGAAAACTACAGATTAAAAAAAAGAAGAATCAAACCAACACCCTTCGAGAGGATATCGAACAAGATCGATCTTCCGAAAAAGATGGAAGAACATCTACCCGACCGATGGGAGAAGGTGGGAGATGTGGTCCTTATCAAATTACCCGATAGCTTGTACTCAAAAAAAGAACTAATAGGTGAAGTATACGCCGAAGTCTTGAACGCAAAGACCGTTTTGATACAGAAGGATATCCAGGGAACAAAAAGAGAACCAAATGTAGAGGTTATCTATGGAGAAGAAACTGAGACAGTCCACCTAGAGAACGGTATAAAATTCAAACTAGATCTTTCTAAATTGATGTTCTCCAGCGGGAACATAGATGAACGTGTAAGGATGGCCGAAGTCGCTGACGAGGACGAAGTCATCGTGGACATGTTCGCAGGCATAGGTTATTTTACTCTCCCTCTGGCCGTACATTCCAAACCTGACAAGATATACTCCCTGGAGATAAATCCTGTGGCATATAGATATCTAAAAGAAAACGTGAGATCGAACCGAGTAGAGGATATCGTTGAAATATGTCTGGGAGATAATAGGAATTTCCCCAAAACATATATCGCAGATAGGATCGTCATGGGATACCTGCATGATACCCATAGGTTTTTACCTAAAGCTTTGGAATTGTTGAAAGAAAAGGGAGTTATCCATTACCATACTAGAGTGGCTGATACAGAATTTCCTGGGAAAGTTGAGAGGGAGATCTCAAATAATGTTGATGGTGGGTATGAGATAATGAAGATCCACAAGATAAAATCATACGCACCACATGTTTATCATGTGGTTGCGGATATTAAAGTAGGATAGGATTATTACAAAAATATTATTTATATCCTATCATTTACAGTAGCAAGGTGAATTTGGTCATGAGATGTTCGAATTGTAATTCAAAGATACCTGAGGATGAGAAGGGTAAATTCTGTCCTTACTGCGGTGCCGAAACAGTTCCGGATAAGGACCGTATCCCTACATGGGAGAACCCAACATGGGATGATTGGTACGATTACAAACCTAAACCAAGAACATCGGATACCCTCGAAAAGGGCTTCAAGATACTCTCAGATAATATCGGTTCTATTCTCATCTACTGGTTGATCCCCATAATCTTGATAATCTCTCTTAGTATATTACAACAGTATTTTTTGATGGATATCGTAACCGCCATGGAGGAAACAACGGACCCCAGTGTGGTTTTTGATTACCTGTTTGATTTGTTGGTACTGATGGTCCCTATGTCACTGATAATATCGATACTTCAGGTAACCTTTATCGGAGGTGTCGTAGGGATGGCAAAAGAAGCCTACGAAACCGGTAAGACATCATACATGACAGGTTTTCAAGTCTTGAAGAAACACCCTATGGGTATAATCGGTGTCAGCATAATCATCACGATAGGGGTTAACGTCGGCGTACTGCTTTGCCTGATCCCTGGTTTCCTTTTATGCTACTGGTGGTTATTCGCCATCCCAGTGATAGTCATAGAAGGTAAGAACATCTTTGGAGCCTTGTCATCGAGTAAGGATTTCGCTAAAGATAACGAAACGATCAAGTTCACCATAGTTTTGGTAGTTGTGGTGATCCTTATCAGTATGGTCGGTGGAATATTGTATACGGTAATATCATTCCTAATAGATCTTGAACTATTCTCACTCACTTATATCATACTGTCGCCTATAATCACAGGTATATTCAGTATCATAGCTTTGAGTTTCCTGGGGATATGTATAACTGTTCATTACTTAAATGGTCGTTCACGAAAATACGATAGACGCGGACAGGAGAGAAACGTTCCTCCACCTCCGCCTCCAGATATGACCGAACATTGACCTACTTTGCAAAACATATTTGTAGATTGATAACGATATCGTCATAGGTATCATGAAAGAGGCCATGTTCTGGGAGAAGGGAGACGGAAAGACGGTCCAGTGTCACTTGTGTGGACACCACTGCATTATCAAAGAAGGGAAGAGAGGTATATGCGGTGTTAGAGAGAATCAGGAAGGAAAATTGTACTCTTTGGTTTACGGTAAGATTGCATCGGTGGCTATCGATCCTATAGAGAAGAAACCCCTTTATCATTTTAAACCTAGATCCAAAGTGCTTTCTTTTGGTACGGTTGGATGTAATTTCAGGTGCACTTTCTGTCAGAACGCCTCCCTATCCTGCAGCAGTCCGGACAGTCCTTACCTTAATGATCTAACCGTCGATGAACTGGTCAAAAAAGCGCTGGATTTCGACGGGGTCGCTTGGACATACAACGAACCGGCTATCGATTTCGAATTCTCCTACGACGTTTCTAAAAAGTACAAAGAGGAAGGCGGGGGTTACGTCGTTTACGTGACCAACGGTTTCATAGAAAACGAACCTCTTGAGAAGATCTCACCGTATCTAGATGCAATGAACATCGATATCAAGTCCATGAGTGATAGGTTCTATAGGGAGATCGTCGGTGGTAAAGTTCAGAAGGTACTGGATACGGCTGTGAAGGCAAGAGAACTGGGTATCCATATCGAAGTCACTTACCTTGTGATCCCGGAACACAACGACAGTGAAGAAGAACTCCGGGAGTTCTCAATATGGGTTGTGGACAATCTAGGTGAAGATACCGTCACACATCTCTCCAAATTCCATCCTTCGTATAAGATGAAGAACGTTCCAGCTACTCCTTCCAGTAAGATGGAGCAGGCCAGGAAGATCGCTGAAGATGTGGGATTGAATTTCGTCTATCTGGGGAATCTCCCTGCGGACAACGATACGAGGTGTCCGAACTGTAGGAAAGCTATCATAAAAAGATCTTATTTTTCGTCGGGTGAACCGAATCTAGAAGACGGTAAATGTCCACGATGTGGAAGGGATATCCCGATCACCTTATGATCTCATACTCTATCCGGTATTCATCGTCCCGTTTCTTGTTCCTACTTCTTATCTTATCGGTTATTCGTTCCAAGGCATCCGAGGATACGATGAACAGTACATCCAGTCCTTTCTCGGCCGCTTCTAGGGACGACTCCAGTGGTGCGAACAATATATCTGGTTCCAATCCCAACATCCTGCCCAGACCGTATTGCTGTTCACCAGATACCGCAACCTTGTCGTACTCGATCGGTTCCAACTCTTTCTCGATCTTTTTCCTCTTAAACTCATCTCCAACCGACAGTAAATAGATACGACCGATCTCCATCTCGGTTATACCTTTCAAAGCACCGACTTGAACCGGTTCACCAACGTCGGCATCGTTCAACGCTTCTCCCATGGAAGAAGATTCGGAAAGGGAAGCGTGTAAGAAACCATCTTTCATGAACAGTCCCACGGAGTCACCTTTAGAAACAGGTTCGTCGGCTATGGCCGTACACTTGGAGATCAGATCTATACCCTGAGATGCCTCATTTACAAAAACACTGAGTTCCGATAGAACGTCTCTGACCATTTCTACACCCGAAGATGTTGGGTGGTAGCCCTTAGAGGACGTATCGATGAGTCCCTCCTCCTGCATCTCCTTGACGTAATTAGACACTCCCTGCTGGGTCATATCCAGCTCTTCAGCTATATCCGAAAGAGTGTTAGGTTCATCTAGTGCAGAATGATAAAGTATCAGAAATTTCGTGAGTTTCTTTTTATCCCTCAACAATTTCATAGAACGTTAATAATCAACAAGATATAAGAGGGTTTTCAAATCTCGTCGGCACGGTTCCTGTAAAGGTCCTCATCGACGACTTCCACCATCTTTTCGACGTCTAACTCTCCGTTCAAGAACAGATCCAACCGACGGACATGTTCCTTCGGTTCATTGATTATATCGTTGTAACTTATGTAGATGGCATCCATGGAAGGATGTTCTTTGATGTGCTCTTTAAGCATGGCTTTGTATTTGATAAACATGTCATAAAGCTCTTCATCCGACACGTCATCTGGGTCTTCACCTTTCCTCAACAGCATCTTCTTCTGGGATTCTATGATCTCTTCGAGATGTCTTTCCATGAAGACGACTTTGTAATCGTAGCCTTCCGGAAGATGTTTGATCAACTCGGCTAGAACCTTCACGGACTTACCTTTAGCCTGTTCCAACCATCCGGTATCTTCGGGTAATTTCTTGACTCTTTCGAACTCGTAGTATCCCTTGGGATTATCGATATTGGCTTCCCTTTCATGGTCCGTTAAAGGAGTGATACCCCCTCTCTCAAGCATCTTCATCATCATAGAGGTCCCGGAGCGGGGAAGCCCAGATACGACTGTGATAGTTCCTTCGTCCATGTTCTCACCAGATAACTTCAGATGATTTTCCATGGAATGTATCGTATTTTAAACTTGTCTTTTAGAGTGTGTGACAACTTATTTGATTCAGGGACGCTTCATCCGGAAAAAAGGGAAAGGAAGAGGGTTTGAGGGAGGAAGAGGGTTGTTCTAGTTGTACGTACTACTTCTCTTCAAACCACTTATCATCTCCCCAAGGAAGATTGGGTGGTGAATCTCCACCTCCCCCACCACCACCGCCGCCGTTATCGTCTTCTTCGTTCGTTACTGTGAACAGATTATTGTGAGTGACAGAATCCATTTCCCATCCACCATATGTATCAGAAGTACTCACAGTATATCTAATATCTACACTTGCATCTTCCGTACCTTCAGGTACGTGTATATTTACCTGTTTGTTCAATTCTTCACCGTGTGTAAACCAAGCGTATGTCAACGTCTCAAACGAATTTTTCCAATCTGGTCGCCATTTTATTTCCACTTCGTATGTCACATCCGTGCACTGGGCGGGATTGGTAACTTTTAGATTTTTAAATACAGGGCTAACGACTGATGAATGCTCACCTGCATCGTAATGATCGGCATCGGTTACTAGCTCTTCAACTTCCGTAGGCTCCGCGTTCTTGATTTCTATTTCTACATAAGAGGTAGCTCCTTTGGTTTCATAGTCATAATTAGGTCCAATTACCCCAACAATGTTTTTTGCAGTTATCCCAATTTTCGCACTATCAGTATCTTCAAAAATTGAATTATCAAAATTCCAATCCAATGCGATAGATGCTTGATATTCGATAGGTTCGTTTCCATCAGGATCCTCTTGCATACCTGTAATACTATTGCCCATAGGCTCTGATTCATGATAGAACGTCGTAATAGACGGATCATTTAGTCCAGAACCAAAACTCTTGTGATCCGGATCTTCTGTTTGAACTCCTCCGTCTTCCTTGGTCCATGTTTCATATGCTCCGTAACCATATTCGCCTAGTAATCTAGCGGTAGTACCGCCTGGAATCTCACCAACAACCCAGTCGAAAGCTTGCTCGCCTGCAAATTTAGCTGTATATGTAGCTAAATCTTTTTGTTTCCCGTAGGGATCTTCTACCTCAACTTCGGAATCTAATAGGTTGTCACTTCGAAAGCCACGTTCAGGGACTATATTATGATTTATAGAAGCATCATCAGGCCCATCGATCATCTCCGCGGAAAGTTGAACTTCCCTTGTTCCCCAGAAATGATCAGAATCATAGATATGGCTTCCATCAATACTCCCGTCTCTCAGTTGATAAGCACCTGAAATAGATAAAACTAAATCAACTTCATTTACTGGGCTGGAAAGTCTTTGCTTAGAAACTACATTCTCTACCCGAGCTCCGACAGAGAGGGTATTAAAAACCTCAGTATTTGTACTTGCCTGACCATTAATATCTACAGGCCAATCATAGTGATCCTCATCACGGGGATCCATATAATGTGGATCTACCCAATAATGGAAACCAACGTCACCTGCATAATGATATTGATATTCCTTTCCACTAACTTCACCATCTAGATAGGGACGAAAATATATATCTTCATCAGCATGATCGGGTATTGGATCAGATGCTTGAACTATTTTCAACTGAAATCATAGTTGTAGAGATGGAAATGATCACTAATAGAATTACAATCTTTTTCAAATTCACTCTTCACCACCTCCATCGTTCGTAACGGTGAATGATAAGTCAAACTCATGATCTTCTAGGGTATCATAATCCCATGGACCTTCCTGCTGTTCGATAACGAACCGAACAGTCATACCCACCTCATCTGTTTCTTCACTAACGTTCAATCTGATTTCAGAGGTGCGATCTTCACCGGCTTTTATATCGTTTTCAGTGTGAACCAACTCGTAGTCTTCATTAGGACCTTGATTTCTAACATATATCTTAGCATCATACAGGACTTCTTCGCCCCCAGGATGATTCTCGAATCGATAAGATAGGTTAGGTTTTAC
>PULU01000081.1 GCA_003551065.1 Thermoplasmata archaeon
CACAGGATACGACGACTTTGGCTGCTACATCTTACTTAGATTCTGACATATCCGATTCAGCAGAAGCCGTTACCTCGATCTCAGAATTTTCTGATATATTTTTACCGATCATATCTACCATCGGTATGTTCGTAGGGATGTTCTTGTATAGACGGAAAAAGGATAAGGAAAAGAACGGCGGACTGGGCGATAATGATACTGATTCATGGGAGGTAGATCATAATGGAGACGACCCATCTGATAAATATAATGGTGATACTAATGTCTAAACAGATGGTTACAAGGACCTTCAAAATAAGTATAAATATCACAAATAAAAAATTATTGGTGGTGTTTAATATTGAATGAGCCTATAAAGGAGTGTAAGGATTGTGGAACTCTTAATCCTCCTGGGGCTAATCGATGTAAAAATTGTGGACTTGAATTTTTAATCAATTATAATGAAAAAGCTGTATTAAACGCCTTAAAACAAATTTCAGGGGTTGGATCTTCTAGGGCACGAAAAATAGTGGATGCAGGTTTTTCCGATGTAGAAGAACTCGATGATGTCAATTTAGAAAGTATAACATCTATAGAAGGTATAGGAGAATCGATAGCTAGTGATATAGTCGAAACAATAGAGGATACAAAAGAAGAGGGTGGGTTATATTTATGTGATCAATGTGGTGCTTTTGTTGGTAAAAAATCTGAAATATGTTCAAATTGTGGAGCTGTATTGGAGGATTTAGAAGAGGAAAAAGTCACATCGGAAGAAAGTGTATCCGAGAAATCAAAAGAAGGAGGTTCGCTCTATCTCTGTAGTAATTGTGGATCTTTTATCGGATCTGATTCAGAGACATGTAAACATTGTGGAGCGGAGATGAAAGATGTAGATGATGATATTGTAGAAGATGAAATTAGTAAAGAAGATGATACTTCTATTGAAGGAAGTGTTCCCGTAGACACTGAAGATCAAGAAGAAGAGGAAGACGATGGTTTATTTTTATGTACTAACTGTGGAGCCTTCGTGAGCGTAGCTTCTACAGAATGTCCTCAATGTAGTTTTACTTTCACAGACGAGGAAATCATTGACGAAGAATTAGTTGATGAAGAAGTATTTGACGAAGAATTAGTTGACGAAAAAGCAGAAAGTGACATTAAAGATATATTCGATATTGAAAAGTTAGAAAAACCAGAAGAGGGACTAGAGATTGAACAGGACATCGAATATGATGACCAGGAGGCCGATGAAATCCCTTTTGATATTGAGGACCAACTCAAGAGAGATATAGAAGAGTTAGAGAAGAGAGAAGGTATAGACCAGGAAATAGACTTAGAGAAATCTTATGATGGAAAAAATATTGAATCCGAAGAGACGACATCGACAGTCTCAGCACTTCCCGTTGGCGATGATGTAAAGATATGTGGAAATTGTGGATATATATCTGAAAGAAAGCTCGATGAATGTCCTTTATGCGAAAATGAATTTTCAGATAGCGAAGTTGATATCTCAGAGACAGAACCTATAGATGACTCAGCGGAAACTGATGTTGATACATTTAAAAGGGCTTTCGGCATCTCTCAGGAACTAGAAGAAATTCCTGAAGACGAAAACATATTGAAAAAAGATAAGGACCTACAGGTGTGCACAATATGTGGTGCATTCTTAAAAGAAGAGAGTGAAAGATGTTCTGTTTGTGGTAGTCTTATATCTGAGATACCAGACTTAGATTCTTTGGAGGAAAGTCCCCATATAGATTACACTGATGAAAAAATCAATCTTTGCGATGCTTGTGGTGCATTTGTTGATGAAGACTATGAAAGATGCTCTATCTGTGGTAGCGATATGGGTTTAGCGATGAGGGAGGTAGAGGATGAAGAGGTATCGAGTCCGAAGAAGGATCAAGAAGATGTCTTGGAAAGATTCTTTGGAGTTAGATCGGTAGAAGGATCAGCAAAAGACGGGGTTGAAGATGAAATTGAACTGTATCTCTGCAACAGCTGTGGAGCTATGGTAAGTGCTGAAGCTGAACAATGTTCCATATGTCTGTCTGATCTCATCGATGAAGATGTGGAACCTGTTGAAGAAGACCTTCTTTCTAGAGAGATAGAAGATATCGATGATGTTAGTGGACCCGAAGATATCGAAGAACTAAGAGATATCGAGAGCGAACTAGATGAGATAATGGATGAGGATGAACCTGGCTATGAACAAGATTAATTGGATATAGAGTTGAATCAGGAGATAGAGGCTATACTAAAGGACAAGTATAAAGAAGATATCAGTCATGAAGAAAAATTATACGGACAAAGTGAGGGTCTAGATGAAGTTCCCGACGATACCGACCTAGAAAAAACTATAGATGAATTACGAAAGGATATCTTAAGTGGAGATAAAGAAGACAAAATAGAAGATGAATGGGAAAAATGTCCTGCTTGTAACTCCCATGTGAGCATCGATAGCGATTACTGTTCTGTGTGTGATCATCCTTTAGCAGAGGATATAGATAAAAGAACCATTTATAAGTCAACCGAACCTGAAATTAAAGCTCAGAAAAGTTCTAATGATATAACACCTAAAACCCCCACTTTATCTAAAAAGACTACATCATATAAAACATCCTCAGATGGGTCAGATTTCATCGACTCCCATATCAAGACAGGTATTAAGGATGTTCTCTATAAGGCGAAAGATTATGAGGTCCCTATATCGAGTTTATCACTTTTAGCTTTCGGAGGTGTTTATTTAACTACTTACAGGACTACTGATTTCATGTATTTTACTGAGATGGTATTATTATTGATAGGATTATTCTTTGGAGTAGGTGCACTCACACTCTTTATCTTCAAGGACGAATTTTTATCTTATTCTTATATAGGTTTTGTAGGTTATCTATCTGGGATATTTGTCTCGTCTACGGTACCTATAAGCAGCTATATGCTGGGAATGGAATTGCCTATTTTAGCCTGTGCTGGTATGATCGCAGCAGCTCTGGGTATATTTTGGATACTTGATTATAAACTACCTGAAAAATTCCATTATTATATGATGTGGTTCTCAGGTATAAGTATACTCTTTGTTGTACTTTTAGTAATTCTTTTTTACCCTGTAGAGATTACACCCTTTGAATACCCTTTGATATTAACGGTTGGTCTCGGGTCTGTGATGGTGGTAGGGGGGACTGTTACTTGGTATCGAAAAGCTAACGAGATCTATGGGGCAAGTGGAAGACAAAGAACGCCTGGAAAGGTGTATATAAATAAAGATACAGGACAATATTTCGAAGATATAAGCAAGACATGCCCTATTTCAAACGAGGAAGCCGTACCTTATTACAGTAACGGCATAGCCAGTTGTAGCGTCGGTGAGTATGATGATGCCATAGATAAATTCAGGAAGGCTTTAGACTTAGAGGGAGATAATGAAGCCATATGGAACAATCTTGGAACGTCTTACAGTAGGATAGGAGATCAAGAAAAAGCTAAAGGTTGTTTTAAAAGAGCTATAAATCTTGAAGAGGATTACGCCATAGCATGGAACAACCTTGGTAATGCGAATTTCAGATGTGGAAAATACTCTGAAGCTCTGAATTGCTATGACAAAGCTCTTGAGATAGAAGAAAATTATAGGGATGCGATGATAAATAAGTCTAAGGTCCTGACAAAGCTGAGCAAGATGGAAGATTTTTAAAATAAAAAAGAAGATTGAAAGAAAGGATATTCTATCTTCCTATTTATCTCCATCCAAGATGGCATCTTCAGCGGCCTTTTGTAGTGCTTCAGAATATGTTGGATGAGGATGGATAATGTCGGAAAGACCTAATAAATCGATACCTGACTCCATGACGCTAACACCTTCCATGATAATATCTGTAGCTCCTGGGCAAACAAGGTGGACTCCAACTATATTTTGATCCGAAGCGATAACTTTGGCTATACCGCTCCGGTTACCAGTTGAATAACCTCTGCCACTAGCTGAAATAGGATATTGGCCTATATCAATTTGTTCATATCTCTCTCTAGCTTCTTCTTCCGTGAGACCAACACTAGCAGCTTCTGGATGAGTGTAAACACCTGCAGGAACTAGGTATTCAGAAAAGCCTTTAGTTTCGTCCCCATCGATATTTTTTACAGCTATCTCAGCCTGTTTATAGGCCGCATGAGCTAGCATCATTTTACCATTTACGTCGCCTACTGCATATATTCCTTTTATCGGTGTTTCCATATAATCGTTAGTTATGATCTCCCCATGATCTCCAATTATGTCTAGATCTGTTTCCGGGGGTGTAGGTTTTCTTCCTACCGCGCATAGAACTTTCTCGACATCGATTATTTCTTCTTTCTCTCCCTCTACCGTAACCTCATAGCCATCCCTTTCTTCCTTTTTTTCGACTGATGAAACTTTGGAACAGGTGAGGACTTTGATCCTTTTTCTTTTCAATATATTTCCCATCTCTTCGGCAATGTCTTCATCCATGTTAGGTAATATAAATCCCATCATTTCGACGATGGTGATCTTAGAACCAAGTGAAGAGAAAACAAAAGCTAGTTCCAGACCAACATAACCTCCACCGATAACCACCATGGAATCCGGAATCTCATCTAGCTCCAAAGCTCCCTTGCTTGTCAGAATATCTTCTTCGTCGACTTCTAATCCAGGTATGACTATAGGTTCAGAACCTGTGGCGATTATGATATAGTCTGCATCATACCTATCCCCTTCAACTTCTACGATATTGTCATCTAATATCTTACCTTCTCCCTTTATAAGTTCGATATTATCCTTGTTCAACTGATTCATGATCCCCTTTCGAGATGTTCGCACTGCTCTTTCTTTTACACTTTGTATTTTTTTTAGATCGATATCATCCAGACTAGCTGTAATACCTTTTCTTCTAGAACTATTTATATCATCTATAGTTTCAGCTATCGATAAAAGTGCCTTAGAAGGAATGCAACCCTGATTGGTACATACACCTCCGACATCCTCACTTCTCTCGATCAATTTAACATTGAAACCTAATTCTGATGCATAAACTGCACTTTTATATCCACCTGGACCGCTTCCTACTATTATCACGTTTCCGCTCATATTACCAAATATTTCAATCAATTATCCATATAAAGCTTTTCTTATATAGGTAAGGGCAAAATCTTTATTTTGCCTGTTCTTTACCCTTGGCAGTGATCTACATGAGCAAAGAGCATGAACATAATATGTACGATTATGAGAAAGTCAGAGAAGAGTTCAAATGGGACGTTCCAGAGTATTATAATTTTGGATTCGATGAAGTTGATGAGAGAGCAAATGAAACACCGGATAAGGTTGCATTAATCTCAGTTGATGACAGCGGGGAGAATGCACAAAAACATACATTCCAAGAACTCAAAGACCTATCGAACAGATTCGCCAATGTCTTGAGAGAAAAAGGTATCAGTAAGGGTGATAGAGCGATGATTCTAGTCCATAGGATACCAGAATGGTATGTAGCTGTCCTAGGTATGGTCAAATTAGGAGTTATACCTATACCCACACCTAACCTAGCAGTCCCTGAAGATATAAGGTACAGAGTCAATAGGTCCGAAGCTAATACTATAATCACCGACTGGTCGAATCATGAAAAAGTGGATAAAGTAAGAGATGAAGAGGGGTTGAAGAGTCTAGAGAATTTTATTCTGATCGATAGTGAGGAGGAAAAAGAAGGCTGGGATGATTACCAGGAATTGATAGAAAAAGCATCTCCAGAATTAGATAGAGATGAGATTGAGAAGACTAAAAGTGATGACCCATTGCTGATCTACTTCACATCAGGGACAACTGGTCAACCTAAGATGGTTCTGCACTCCCATTCTTATCCGATTGGTCATACTGTCACGGCCAAATATGTTCAGGACCTGAGGCGGGATGATACTAACTGGACTATCGCAGATAATGGTTGGGCGAAAGCTGTCTGGGGTAAACTTTTCGGTCAATGGATAGTCGGAGCTACTATAGTCCAACAGAACATCACTGGAAGATTTGATCCTAAGAAAACATTGAAGGTACTTCAGGACTATAGTATAACGAGCTTCTGTGTACCTCCAACGATATACAAGATGATGATCAACGAAGATGTTGAGAGTTATGATCTGAGTTCTCTAAGACATTGTCTCAGTGCAGGAGAGCCTTTGAACCCAGACGTCATCAATAAATGGGAAGAATATACCGGTCTGAGGATATACGATTATTATGGCCAGACAGAGACAGTCGCACTTGTAGCTAATTATCCCACTATGGAGGTCAAAGCAGGATCCATGGGTAAACCGACACCAGGTCATGATGTCGAGATAATAGATGATGATCAGAATATATTGCCTGTAGGTGAAGAAGGCCACATAGGACTAAAGGTTGAACCAGAAAGACCTCCTGGGCTGTTCGAGGAATACTGGAAGGATGAAGATAAAACCGGAAGCGTATTTGAGAATGGATGGTATTATACCGGCGATAAAGCATACAAGGACGAGGACGGGTACTTTTGGTTCGTAGGAAGATCTGATGATGTTATCAAAGCATCTGGTTACAGGATAGGACCTTTCGAGGTAGAAAGCGCCCTGCAGGAACATCCGGCAGTACAAGAACCTGCAGTGATCGGAGCGCCTGATGAGATACGAGGAAAGATCGTCAAGGCATACATCATATTGAACGAGGGATACGAACCAAGTGATGAACTTAAAAAGGAACTACAGAACCACGTGAAAGAAGTAACAGCCCCTTACAAATACCCAAGGCAGGTAGAATTTGTAGAAGAACTTCCCAAGACTATCAGCGGTAAGATACGAAGGACAGAATTACGAGAAGATGCCGAGGAGAAATACCTAAAAGACCATGATAGTTTACCCTATTGAAACTATCAAAAAACCCTTTAAACCTTATCTTTCTCTTTTTCCGAATTTGTTCCAACTGACCAGTTCATGCACACTCTTTTTGACCGGAGGATTGTCTGTTATACCAGGGTGACCGACTGTCATACAGACTGTTATATCGTATCTATCAGGAACTTCTAATTTTGCTTTTAATTTATCTTCCTTGAAAGCTCCCAGCCAACAGGTCCCTAAACCGAGTTCAGTAGCAGCTAATGAAAGGTGATCCATTGCGATGGCTAGATCCACATCTGCCCATCTAGAATCTTTAGTTATTCCGATTATTATCGCTCCAGCATCTGCTATGAAGGCTTGATTATGGAAATATTCGATGAGTTCCTCTTTTAGATTATTTTTAGTTATCACTATAAATTCCCAGGGTTGTAAATTTTTAGCCGAAGGAGCTTTTCTTGCAGCCTTCAATAATTTGGTGAGATCTTCTTTAGATATACTTTCACCAGTATATTTTCTAACGCTCTGCCTGTCCTCTATGGCCTTAAAGATGTTCATGTTATCTATTGTAGTATGGGCTCATCGATTTAAAATTTTCTAAAAAGAAAAAAAGGGTTTGAGATGAGCTTATCCTGAGTCAATCTCTTACTTTACTGGTACAAGCTTGTATCCATAGTAGATTATACCTTTGGGACTTTCCTCACCTAAACGTCTCATGGTAACTTCAACTTCCATCCCCGGTTTTACATCCTCGTAGTCTATGTCCACAAGATGGCCTGTAAGCCTAACGTTTTCTTCCATCTCTATTATTGCCATTATGTAAGGAGTCAGCATCTTGTATTCAGGATGAGGCTCATGTACTTTTGTATAGGTAAGGATCTTTCCTTTACCACTGAGTTCTTTTTCTTTCATCCTACCGAAACTTTTTCTCCTACAGTGAGGACAAATCTCTCTAGGTGGAAAGTAGACCCTACTGCAATTTTCACACTGTACTCCTATACCTCTGTATCTCTGCTCGATCTCTCTCCAAAACCTTGGTGTTGTCATTCAGACCACCTCTCGAATATATGGACCACAGCACTAGCACCTGTACCACCCACATTATGTGTCATACCATACTGTGCATCCTCAACTTGTCTATCTCCTGCATCGTCTCTTAACTGTATAACAGCTTCTACTGCCTGGTTTATACCAACCGCACCTACGGGTTGTCCCTTGGCCTTCAAACCGCCGGAAGTATTGACAGATATCTCAGAATTCAATGCAGTCTTTCCTTTTTCTGTAGCTGGGCCACCTTCACCTTTATCAAAGAATCCAAGATCTTCTATAGCCATTATCTCACTGATAGAATAGTTGTCATGGACTTCGGCGAAGTCGATATTTTCAGGTTTGATACCTGCATTATCGTATGCTTTTTCTGCTGCAATCCGTGTTGCCTTCATGGTTCCGATCTCCCTTCTGTCGTGGACTGCGATATGGTCTGCACCATGTCCAACTCCTGCGATCTTGACAGGCTTACCTTCATAACTATCGACTAGGTCAGCAGCACACAAAACTACTGCAGCTCCACCATCAGACAGTGGGGCACAGTCGAACATACCTAATGGATCAGATACCATAGGTGCATTCACAACTAACTTTTTTGGTATCTCCCTAGGGTATTGAGCGTTAGGATTCTTAGATGCATTTGAATGATTCTTCACAATAACTTCTGCTAATTGTTCTTTTGTAGTTCTGTATTTATTCATATGATATTGAGCTATCATAGCATGTAGTGAGTCAAAAGTGGCACCACATACTACCTCCCATTCTTGGTCCGCAGTGGAAGAAAGTATATTTTTTGCTATTACGTCATCGACATCGGTCATCTTTTCTGCACCTCCAACTACTACGATATCATCTATACCTGAAGCTACAGCCATGTATCCTTCTGCAAGTGCCATACCTCCTGATGCACCTCCGGATTCGATCCTTACCGCCGGGATATCATCAAGACCTGCATAATCGGCTATCATAGGAGCGATGTGTTCCTGATTTATCAATTCTCCAGCAGACATATTTCCTACGTAAAGCATACCGACTTCATCTCCGGACACACCAGCATCTTGAAGTGCCTTCAAACCTGCTTCAATACCTAGTTCTCTCAATGATTTATCCCAAAGTTCTCCGATCCTTGTTTCTCCGATTCCGATTACTGCTACATCTCTCATTTTATCGACCTCCTTCAATCTTGTCACGGTATTTAGCATATATTGAATATGTGATAAATTCTTCATCCGATATTACCTCTTGTATCGAGGGGATATCGTCATTTTTTATATCTTCGATAGAATCAGTCACCGTTATATCAAAACTATCACACCCAGCCCCGGAACCGTATGCTGTTACCAGTATCCTATCTCCAGGTTCGGATTGGTCTAATGTGGAAGCTAATCCCAGTGGCACCGCTCCAGAATACGTGTTGCCTATACGAGTGACCAGAAGACCCGGTTCTATCTGTTCTTTTTCAAATCCTAATTTCCCTGCTATTTTCACTGGAAATTTTCCATTTGGTTGATGAAAGACAGCGTAATCGTAATCCTCCGGTGTGGTAGCGGATTCTTTCATTATATTCCTTGTGCATTCGGTGATATGTTTGAAATATGCAGGTTTCCCCGTAAACCTTCCTCCGTGAGATGGATATTTCTTCCCTTCTCTTCTCCAAAAATCTGGAGTGTCGGTAGTGTATGAACAGGTATAATTTATCTCTGCAAGTAGGTCCTCGGTACCTATAATGTATGCGGCTCCACCGGCAGCTGCTGAGTATTCGAGAGCATCGCCAGGAGCTCCTTGTGAGGTATCGGCACCGATGGCCATCCCATTTTTCATCATACCGGAAGAGACTAATCCCATACATGTTTGAAATCCAGCAGTTCCAGCTTTGCATGCAAATTCAAAATCTGCAGCAGTCATCAAAGGAGTAGCACCGATGGAGGCTCCAACTATGGTAGCCGTTGGTTTAACAGCATACGGATGAGATTCAGAGCCTACATATATCGCACCGATATCTTCACCGTCGAGCTTTGACCGCTCTAAAGCCCAAGTTGCTGCCTGTGTTGAGATTGTGACCACATCTTCGTCCGGTGATGGGACCGATTTACTATTGATTCTAAGTCCTCTACCCATGGTTTCTCCGTCTTTACCCCATACCTTACCGATCTCCTTTGGGGTGATCCGATATCTAGGCACGTAACCTGCGTAACTTTTTATACCTACTTTTTCTTTCGCTCTCATTATATCACTTTAATTTTTTTAAGAGATTTTGATATATCTTTAACGTTATAATCGGTTTTGATAAGAGGCAGACCTTCCAATTCAGCTAATTTGATAGAAAGATCATCCACCTTTTTTGGTTGAACATATGCAACTACGGCTGGAGTCAATGGACTAGCCCTGATAGCAACCATAGGAGACCTACCATGTTCGACCCCAGTAAAGAATAATACTCTTTCTGTACTCCATCCGTAGATCCTTAGATAATCGAAGGATTTCATAGATAAGATCGCTTTTAAACTATCTATGATCGTATATCCATAAAGCGTCCTTTCTTTATCTATATCTGTCAAGCATTCACCATCGATATGTTCTATCAATCTACCCAAGTTGACAGTATCTGAAAATTCGTCCATCTCTATGATACCTTCTTGGCCCGGGGGTGTGAACCTTTTAATTATCTCCCCACCCTTTTCTTTGTCGATCCCGATCAAAGAATCTACTATATTTTTTACTAGTTTGGTGCCTGGAGTCCTCCTATTTTTTTCGTAATCGCTTATGACCGAAGGAGCTATATCCATCTTATCTGCCAATTCTGTTTGAGAAGCCTTGAACATGTTGCGCCATTTTCGGATGGTGCGTCCGGGGTCATCTGACATTGTGATCTCGCCTGCGATCTTATCTTCCAATTTATCCATTTAATGATGCGGAATCAATAAAAGATATATAAATCTGTCGATAAATAGATAAGTCAAATGTCGTAAGGATCTTAGCATATATCAATGGTAAGAAAGTATTATAAATCCTAAATCTCGTCTAGTGTCCATGAAACGATTGAGATACATACCTACTTTAGAAGGGCCAGCACACGAACAGATGGCTATCGATGAGGCGATATTACAAGCCTTTGACGAAGGTGAGATACCTGCAACATTAAGGTTTTTTAGGTTCGAGCCTTCAGCGATAACGGTCGGATATTCCCAGGATGTGGATAAAGTCATCCATACCGACAAATGTGAAAGTTATGACATCCCTTTCGTCAGAAGGATAACAGGTGGAGGAACCGTTTATCATGATTATCACGGTGAGATCACCTATTCTATAGTCACGGAACAATTTGATGGAAGTATACAGGAGAGTTTCAAATATCTTCTTGATC
>PULU01000128.1 GCA_003551065.1 Thermoplasmata archaeon
TCAGATACATGCACTTCATGAACGCCATCGACTCTATAAATTCCTTGGACGCCGATGTACTGGTTCACTGCGGTGGAGTCGTTGAAGAAGGCATCTCTAGAGATTACGAACTGGCTAAGAATTACATGAACAGGATGAAGGTGACAAAACTATTCACACCTGCTGGAAGGGATATCAATTATCTAGGTTACAAACTCTTCTCAGATTATTTTGGTGGTATAGATCAATCATATTCCAATGAAGATGTTTTCCTACAGGGGATATCATCCTCGCAGTACGATTCACCTATAGGTGTGGTGGGAGAAACTGAGAGGAACGCTCTCTTCGAAAAGCTAAGAGGATACCAAAATTTTTTCAGATGTGTGTTTCTACATCACAACATCGTTCCGATACCACATTCCAGAGAGAAGGGACTTTTAGAAGACAGCGGTGACCTTCTCAGAGGACTGATAGACGAGAAAGTCGATCTAGTTTTAACAGGTACCTCTTCACACCCCTTCGCCGCAAAGATAGGTGACAGTATAGTCGTCAACGCTAATTCGTTGAGCAGCGTGTACCAGAGGAGTCTGTACGGCAATTCGTTCAATGTCATCGATATCTACGAAAGAGTTATCGTGGTATCCGAAGTCAACAGTCTGTGGGGTACCAAAAGGATACTCGGTATCTGGGAAAGGGTCTAGCATCAGAGGATGATCCTGCTCAGTTCCTTCTGGACCATCTCCAATTTCTCCCTTTTCAATCCCTTCTCGGATGATCTCATCCTCCATAACCTTTGGAACGTGGGCATTATCTCATCCTCCTTTGCTAACGAATGATCCACGGAGGTTTCTATCACATAGACTAGATCGGAATATGCTCTCTGTAGATCATCGCTGAGGGGTGACCTCAACAATCTCTCGATAACCGCGGGTTCCTCCTTATTCAACCTTTCTTCTTCTTCCTGAAGGAACTCATCGAGATCCTCCAGATCCTCCTCATAGATATCCCATCCACTCCCACCAACATTTTCTTCTATATGTTCCTTAGAAGATGGACCAGTCAAAGCACATAAGACCCCACGTGAAAGCACCCATCTGATAGCAGTCTGAACAGGTGTCTTATCGTATTTTTCACCGAGTTCCTTCATCTTATCCACCACCCGTAAAGCGGATCCGTACCTAGCGTGTTGAAACAGTGGATCGATACCCTTGATACCCGGAAGTTTGGGATCTCTTTCTCTACGGAATTTACCTGTTAATATACCTCTACCAGTTACACTGAAGGCGATGGCTCCTATCTTGTTCTCATCGCAGAAGGGCAGAAGATCATCTATAGGTTTCCTGGATACTGCGTTCAACTCCATCATGGCTACAGATGGAGAACCATATCTCGAGTACTCCTTCAGACCTTCGAAACCGATATGACCGACACCGTAGCCGTCTATCTTTCCATCCTGTTTCAGATCCTTAAGGGCACCGATGGTTTCTTTCACCGGTATATCTGGATCTGCAAAGTGTATCAGATAATAGTCGATATAGTCCGTATCCAACCTTTTTAGACTGTTGTCACAGGCTGATATCACTGCATCATAAGACAGATCAGCAGTCCCTTCCTTGATACCGACCTTGGTTTGTAGCACAACCTCATCCCTTATGGGAGCGACTACTTCACCTAAGACCTCTTCTGCTTTGGGACCGTAGGTGTCGGCAGTATCAAAAAAATTTATGCCCAATTCTGCCGCATGTTCTAGAACTTTCTTATAAGCACTTCTATCCACAGGACCGTATACCCCGCTGAGAGCATAACAGCCCATCCCTATCTCGGATATCTCCTTGCCCTCGAACTGATTATATCTCATATGATCAACCCTGAATATGATACAGTATACACATTTATCTATTTATTCCTTAGCCATCCCCTAGTGTTCAAGATAGAGAAGACCCTAGCTCCAGAGATCATGGCTACCACTATCCCTAGATTGATATAGAAGAATGATAAGGCGTAGACCGAGGTATATGCCAGGTACAAGCCCAATATAAATATTATAGACATGAACCCGAATTCCATGTACACCAATCTACTTTTCTTTTCGATGGCTTCCAATCTTTCATTTCTTAGTGACTGGAGATCCTTTTCTACATTATTTTCCATATGACCGACTATTTTTACCATGGCATCGAGATTTTGGTTGAGTAATACTTTATCGAGATCTATACCGTATGTGGTGAACATCACTAGACCGGACTCGAAGATCAAACCCCTGAAACTGTCACTGTTCTTCTGTAAAAGCTTGTTGAGTTCTCCTGCTACCTTTTTCGATATCAGGCTCTTAGCAAGAGATTTATCCATCTGGCTCTCTATAGCCACATCAAGGTCATACTTTTTAAGATAAGATAGATCTAGAGTAGGTAGATCTTCTTCGATCTCGGAGGTTTCAGGAGAGGTGATTATCACTTTTTCATCGAGTTTTATCCCTGTTTCCACAGCATATACCGTTTTAGGAGGCTTTTTCTTTTTCCCTTTTACAGGGTGAACATACATCCTTCGATCATCTTTTTCACCGTAAAGGTCGGGCATACCGTAGTTCCCTCCGTGCCCTTCTCTCAAATCCAACCCGAGCTCTTTGGCCTGTTCTTTGTAGAAATCCCATATCTTCCTACCGGCTCTCATACTGTACACGATCTTCATCAATCCAAGGAATCCTAGTATTGCGACCACCAGGACTCCGAATATCTCTAATATCGCTGACATCTTAGACCACCTCAATATTCATAGCCGGAAGCCTCCTCTTCTGAGAACTCTGTACCCAAACCGAGGGCTATGCGGTTCACGAAGTTGAAGTAGCTAGCAACGAGATCTATATTCAATATAGCCTTATCTTCGAATCCGACTTCCCTGAGCTCACTTATATCGTCTTCACCGATGGAAGCTGGTTCGGAAGTCAGTTTTTCCACGAATTCCAGCATGGTTATCATCTTATTATCGATCTCTACGTTCCTGAAATCCTCGATGAAAGTGTCGAGTTTCTCTTTATCCCTCCAATATGCATTCAAGGCCTCTTTGTGATGCGTGATACAGTAATCACATCCGTTGAGTTTAGAAACTAGAACCGCGATCATCTCGCACTCCTCCCTGGATAGTGACCTGTCCTTGAACATTATAGAATAGTAAAGGTCCATATGGGACTTCATGGTAGCGGGATTCAGACTATGAACTTTCATGATATTAGATAACTTGCCCCTCTTCTGTTCGATATCATCATAGATCTCTTTCAGTTCCCCTTGGGCGTCTTCTTTTTCGATCTCCTTGATCCAAGACATCTTATCGCTCCGGTGTAGTACAATAGTGGTGTAGGTATTTTAAATTTGTAGTGTGTTGAACGTCGAATGATCGTGTTTTGGTCTATTTTTCAACGCC
Source organism: Thermoplasmata archaeon (assembly GCA_003551065.1). Taxonomy (GTDB): domain Archaea; phylum Thermoplasmatota; class Thermoplasmata; order Halarchaeoplasmatales; family Halarchaeoplasmataceae; genus Saliniplasma. The sequence goes on from PULU01000128.1 coordinate 3,397, forward strand.
CTTGAGCCTCATATAATGGGTTGAGATCAATATCATAGAGAAACCGAATATAATATATTGATAGAGAAACAAGAACCAGCGGAGACCGAATTGTAAGATCAGTTGGAAAATACCCTGTTGATAATATGTAGGTGAGTAGATCATCTGTGGGGCGAAAAACATCACTAAGTTATTCAGGAAACTTACCAGGAAGAATATGAGTAAAAAGAATTTGAATGTGCCTCCATACCTTTTACCGGTCTTTTTGCTCTCTGAGAGTGATCTAATAATCCCTTTCTTCTCGATTACCATTATAGGTATCGTGTACAAGAACCAGATCAGGAAAAGCAATCCCAGTACCAAAGATACCAGGAAGAGTATTCCACCGGCGCAGACTTCTTCCGTAAATAAGACGAGCACCCCTGATACGACAAAACCCCCGGTGATCAGCACTACCAAGATCGTAGAGACTCCTATCAGTTTTAGAAAATTATCTTTAACCGTTTTCAAACCGTCTTTAAAATTTACATCCAAGCCTACGAATGATCTCTTTGAAAGGCTTACGATTCCTCCGAGACACGCCAACTGGAATATCCATATCAGAAAAGTGTGAGCTATAAGGTATGTAAACAATTCCATCAACTGATACCTTTCTAAATCCTCTATCGCCTCAGTTCCAGTGACAAGTTCAAAATACAAAGGCGCCTCATACTGCAAAAAAGCGGCGGAATTTAAAGCGAATACGATGAGCGTAGGTATGGCTAAAAAGAGTATTATCTGAGAGAAATTTGAGGAGAATATCCTCCAGGCTATCGAAAGTGAGTTCTTGGCATCTTTTCCAAATCTATTTGGGTAGCCAGGGAGAGATGAGAGTAAAGATCTTCCGCAGTCGGGGCATGTGTTGTCTTCAAACTCGCCTATCGGTTTGTCGTACTTTTTACTGCAGCTTGGGCATTTTACAATCCTATCACACTCGATCTTTCTTTTTGATCCTCAGGTCATCGTTTTTCCTTATTGTATAGATGAATAGGGAAACGATCATACCTACAGTTATGATCAAAAACGTGAATCCAGGAGTATCGTTTTCTCCGTCAGTCTCCTCCTCAAAGTGGGCAGTAAGCTCTTTATTTTCGTTAATTGTTACGGTGATGCTTTCTTCCTCATTCTCGTGGTCTCCTGCCCAACCAACGACGAACCATCCATCATCAGGAACAGCTTCTATTTCTACTTCCTCGTTATGGGCGTACACTCCTTCGTAGGGCCACTCGGTCACCTCTTCACCGTTGACTAGGATCGATCCTTCTCCTACCGGTTCCTCTATAGTGAAGAAATACTCGACTCCAACGGCATAAAATACGTTTCCATAGCTACCGAAATATATCGTACCGTCCTCCCCTATTGCAGGTGAAAAGGTCCATAAATGGATATTCTGTAACTCGAAGTTCCATTTCATCGTACCATCAGGGTTTATAGCATACAAATTTCCATCATGTGAGCCTATATATATGAACCCATCTGCTGCAATAGCCGGTGAAACCCTTACCCCAGCACCCGTTTGAAAGCTCCACTTAATCGTCCCGTTTGGATTTATGGCATACAATTTCCCGTCTTCAGAGCCTACATATACGGTACCATCCAATCCAATAGACGGTGAAGAAAAAACTGGCTCGTCAGTTTCGAAGCTCCATTTTTCCGTGCCATCAGGATTCAATGCATATACATTGTTATCCCATGACCCAACATATATCGTACCGTCCTCATGGATAGTCGGAGAAGAAATAACATCGGCACCAGTTTCAAAGCTCCATTTTTCCGTGCCATCGGGATTGATGGCGTAAAGATGATTGTCCTGAGATCCAACATATATGGTCCCTTCATCACATATAGCTGGTGAAGAACGAATGGAACCACCTGCTGTAAATCTCCATTTTTCTGTCCCGTTGCTATTCAATGCATATAGATTCCAGTGACGGGTGCCGACATAGATTATACCGTTCTCATCGATAGCAGGAGAAGAACGCACAATACTACCTGTGTCAAAGCTCCATTTTTCTGTTCCATCGGGATTCAAAGCATAAAAGATACCTTCAGTAGAACCAAAATATATGGTCTCATCTTCACCTATTGCTGGGGAAGAACATGCGTACCCAACAGTTTCAAAGCTCCATTTTTCTGTTCCATCGGGATTCAAAGCATAAAAGTAACCATATTCAAGACTCATGTCGCCAGTACCGAAGTATATCGTGCCATCATCGCCGATAGCAGCTGTTTCAGCTACTGCTGGTGCCCGTGGCCAACAAAATCTCCCTTCCGTCGTAAAACTCCATTTCTCCGTACCATCCACATGACTAGTATTATATGGACTTCTGCCGGTGTTCTTCCTATCTCTTCCAAAAGAAGACCATGGTGGATCCACAGACTCTTGCGAACTTGTAATTCCTTGAGAATCTCCTGTGGATATATTAACATAAAAACTCAGAATCAATATTATTATAACCGAAACGATGATAGAAATTTTCAGACTAGGCTCTCCCTTTTTTTCTTCAAATCCCATAACTATATTACACCTATTTTCCAATATGTTCTTTTAATTATATAATAACTTTGGTAGATATCTCTGTATGGTATCCTTCAACGACCCATCATCACAATAAGATCCTTCTTGATCTGAGATATCAAACCGAGTCACTGACTAATAACTTCAACACGTGAAACGACCTCTGGTATATCTTCAGGACTTTCTACCAGATGATCGGCCTGTTCCAGCTCCTCGGGTTCCCCATACCCATACTTCACACCTATGCTCAAGATGTCGTTGTCTTTACCGGCTTTGAAATCGTGGTCTTTATCACCGATCATAATATAACTATTATAGCTGGTATCTTCGATGATCTCCTCTACCGCCTCACTTTTACTCTCGTATTCAGAACTGCTCTTTTTGATATTGAAATAGTCCGAGATACCTGTGACTTTTAATACATATTCAACGTATTCTTGGCTTCCATTGCTGCATACGACCATATCGTAATTCGACCTACTTAGTCTTTCAAGCATCTCTTTAGTACCCTTAAAAAGTTCACCACGTTTGTCCACATTTTCTTTTTCCCGCAGCCAGAAAACGTTCATGAAATCGTCTATCCTGTCTTCATGACCTTCTAATATTTTTTCACAAAATACTGAAGTAGATTCTCCTAATAGTGAAAGTATTTTCTCCTCGGAAACCATCGGTATACCTAACTCCTCTAAACTTTCTTGAACGGCTGGTACAACGGCATCCCTGGTCTTGAACAAAGTCCCGTCGAGGTCGAATATCAGCATAGTTTTTTGTTCTTTATCGTCCATCATATCACCTGATCATTTTCTAAGAACCCACCAGATATCTTTGCCTTGGAAACCACAATTCTTGTAAAATTTCATGGGACCATCTTCACGGAACTCCCCGCTCACAGTGGTGAAATCCACTTTTCCATCGACCCGTCGGAGCAGTTCGTGCACAAGGGCTTTACCGATACCGTGCCCCGAATATTCAGGAAGTACCTGTATCCACTCAAGGGACGCCTCGGGAACGGTCACATCGATCTCAGCTATACCCAGTCCAACATAATCCTTCTCTTCTTCGTCAAAGGCCCAAACCCAGAGTTTCTCGTCGAAGACCTCGTTCGCGGTCCAACCTGCGACATCCTCTGCACTGGGTTTTAAATTTTCATAGCATCTACCTATCAGATGGGATACTTCTTGACATTCCTTGTGAACATCCACTTCTTTAAAACTGAACCCGTCGGGTAATTCAGGTTCTGGAATATCTTCATGTCTGTGAATTATCCTAAAGTAAGTACTGACGTTAGAAAATTCATCGAAGGATATCTCATCCTGATACTGATCGTGCAGCAGGATGAATTTGGCGTTTTTTACAAACTTATCATCCAACTGAAATTCGCCATCCTGATGCCAGTAAACGTGTAAACTTTGATCATCCCACATCTTTAGAAACTGGACCTCACCGTTGACTGCCCTGTGATCCGTCTTAAAATCATCTATCAGCCTGCGTGTCTTCCAGAAGGCATTAGGAAGAGTTCCGCAGGGATCTTCACGATAAATTGCAAGTAATATGTCCTCGAAACCTTTGCTCATCTTATCACCTTGATCGGAATATCAATCAGCATGGACATGTTAAATTTTTCTATAATCTTATATATCTCTTCGAGATTACACTCAGGATGACTACAGGAGATATCTCGGGACTGCTGGCGGTTTATCTCTACGTTGCTTTTCTTTTACTGTTCACGGAAAAAGCGGTCAACAACAGCCAACTCCTCAGCAGAAAAGTGCTCCATATAGGAGTTGGGAATATAATCTTCATCCTGCCTCTATTCGACACGGGATGGGTCATGACATTTCTAGCAGCCTTCCCATTCGTTATAATCACCTTTTTGATCAGCCCCTACTCGCCATTAGATACCGTTAGTAAGACATCCTCAGAGGGTCACAGATTGGGGCTCGTTTACTATTCCATCTCCTGGTGTATATTGGCGTTCTTCTTTTTCGAATCCATGGAAGTGATAGCCATCGGTATAGTCGCCATGTCTTTTGGAGACGGATTCGCCTCATTGATAGGTATCCGATATGGAAAAAGGAAATTCAAGATAATCGGAGATGAAAAAAGCCTAGAAGGGTCTTTAGCTATGTTCATAAGCACGGTCATCGTAGCATTACTGGCCCTTTTTTATTTTGGTTCAACGCCCCCCTATTTTTTCATAATAATACCGATATCTGCCTTTGTAGGTACTTTCGCGGAGAGTATCACTCCAAGTGGACTTGACAATATAACCGTATCGCTTTCTACAGCTCTGACATATTATTACTTGGTATATTATCTACTGCCGAACCTTTAAATCTTCAAATCACCAGATTCAATCTGTTTCATCAACTGCTTCCTCATCTTACGGTTACCCGTGAATCCTTTGATAGCTTTCTTGGATTTCTTATAATGAGATAGTAAATGCTTGATGGCCTTCGGGCTGGTACCGCTGCCTCTAGCTATCCTACGTATCCTATCTCTCTTTATCATATTAGGGTTCTCCATCTCCTCCTCGGTCATGCTGTCCATGATTATCCTGAAACTGTTCAATTTCTTTTGTGTTTCCAGCATTTCATCCTCGGATAGACTGCTCGGACCCATGGGAAGCATATCCATTATCTTCTGTAAGGGTCCTACTCCTGAAAGCATCTCCATCTGTTCATACATGTCTTTCAGATTGAAATCACCAGAGAGCATCTTCTTAGCGGTCTTCTCTGCTTTCTCTTCGTCCATGACCTCTTCAGCCTTTTCTAAAAGACCCTCTAGGTCCCCCATACCTAACATCCTGGATATGAAACGTTTCGGATCGAATCTCTCTAGATCTCTTATCCTCTCGCCTGTCCCGACGAATGCTACAGGAGCATCGGTTTCGGCAACCGCACTGAGAGCACCTCCGCCCTTTGCACTCCCATCCAACTTCGTGATTATGGTTTTAGTGACTCCGACGGCATCGTGGAACGCTTTAGCCTGTGGTCCTGCCTGCTGTCCAACTGAAGCATCGATGGTGAGTATGACTTCGTCAGGCTCAACGACGTTCCTGATCCTCTTTATCTCTTTGATCAACTCGTCCTCTAAAGAATGTCTACCAGAGGTATCTACTATTATGATGTCATATCCCTTGAACTTCTTCATACCCTCTCTGACGACCTTGGGAGCACGTTCTTCATCTGGGTCACCATAAATTGGCACACCAGCATCCTCGGCGACCTGTTCTAACTGCTCATAGGCTGCCGGTCTGTGTGTGTCTCCCGCAACTAGAGCGGTACTCAGACCTCTCTTCTGGAAATACGCAGCCAGCTTACCACTGGTGGTGGTCTTACCCATACCATAAAGACCAACCATCATTATCTTCTGTGATTTTAATTCCAGTTCCTCACCGGTCCCCATTATATTGACGAACTCCTCATACAGGATCTGTATCACATGCTCCCTAGCACTTGTCCCTGCTTTAGGTTTCTCGTTTAGGGCTCTTTCTTGTAATCTATCTGTCAATTCCAATGCCATCTGAACGTTCATATCAGCGTCTATCATCGCTCTCTGAATCTCTTTAACAACATCATCGATGAGATTCTTATCTATATGACTAGCATTGGCTATCTTCTTTACAGCGTTCCTTAAGCCGTCTTTCAGGTTGTCTAGAACCATACGTCAAAAGAGTAAAGTGGGTTTTTATTAACCTTTCGGGTAAAGGATACGTTTCCAATTATACCTTCATCAAGATCAAACAGCACAAGACCAACGGAGATCATTATGTCGGGTGTGCTCGTAGCTTTTCACCTTGTCCATATTCTGAAAAATTACGAAAAATTTTTTATATTTTAAACACTGCAATTGTCAGGCTCTAGGTACATATCATGGAGGTTTACCCGCATTGAGCGATGAAGAAGAAAAGAAAGCAGTCTTTGAATTCAACATAAGCTATCTGATAAAACGATTTTCAAAGGAGTATCTAAAACCGAACATCAAGGTTTATCTTCCCATCCAGATAGGGCACGTGATAACGGCTCTATTAGCACTAGTACCTCCTTTGATACTGAGGACGATCATAGATGACGCAGTTTTGAACGGTGATGTGAGGGCTATAATATACCTATCCCTGATCGCTTTAGGGATATTTGGAGGCATCAGTATAGGTAGGGCTCTAAGGAGTTATTACGGCCACAAAACCGCTCAGAAGATAGTATATGACATGCGTAACGATCTCTATGCCCATTTCCAAGAACTACCTATGAAATTCCACGATGAGAAAAAGACCGGGGAACTAATCGCCCGGATCATCGACGACCTCAACCAACTTCAGGAGTTCGTTCATCACGGACCTGAAGGCTTATTGACCGCATCTACCAGCGTTTTGGGTACTCTTATCATTTTGTTCACACTTAACGTACCCCTGACATTGGTAAGTCTGGCTTTCGCACCTCTACTGGTGATCTTTGCACTTTACTTGATGAGAAAGATGTACCGTTCATTCAGGAAAGTGAGGAGCAAGAAAGCAGAGATCACGGACAGGTTGGAGGACAATCTTTCCGGTGTAAAGATCATCAAGGCCTTCTCGAATGAACTCTTCGAGAGAGGTAGATTTGCAGAAGAAAATATAGAGCATTTTGAAGCGAGAAGGAAAGCCATCAAGTACATCAGCATGCTCGGGCCTGGAGCATATTTCCTGAACAGTCTTGGGCTCGTTATCACACTTGGTTACGGCGGTTATCTGGTGGTAGAAGGGGCCTTGACACCTGGTACCCTGGCGGCATTCTATACATATTTAGTTGGGTTTAGAGGACCCATGCTCCGACTTATACGTATTAACGAGGGGCTGAGCCGTTTCTTAGCTTCCGTCGAGAGGTTCTTCGACCATATGGATATAAAACCAGAGATAGGAACAAGTGCAGGGTCGTTGACTTCTAAAGATATCGCTCCAAAGGGCACGGATGATAAGAAAAAGAAAACTAAGAGAACCGGAAAA
>PULU01000041.1 GCA_003551065.1 Thermoplasmata archaeon
AATGGTGAAATAATATGGTAGAAATGAAAGAAATTAAAGATGCGTTGGAAGAGATAGGTTTACCAAGTGAAGACCCCAAAGACCTCCCCAAGTCAGGACAGACTTTTGTTGATGGCGGCCACTACAGGATGGAGATATCAGGTGTCGAAAGACCCTCTACTTTAAGGGCTTTGATCGAAGAAAGGGAGAAGAGAGACATACCGGTACACAGATTGATCAGTACCGTGATGGGGAGTACCTTATTGACGGATGACGAGTTGATGGATTTCGCCGAGATGGCCAAGGAATCAGAGATGGAAGTCATCATAACACCAGGGCCGAGAGCTAGCTGGAACACTGGCAGACAGATCGCTACACCGGAAGGTGCCTTGTCTGGTTTAAGGGTGAGAGGGATAGATAACATGATGGATGGATTCAAGGATATCAAAAGATGTATCGATTTTGGATTCCGTGGATTCTTGGTCACCGATGAAGGTATGCTTTGGGTAGCTGATCAGTTGAAGCAGAAGGGATTGATCCCAGATGATGTGACCTTTAAAGTATCTATATATGCAGGGCATGCCAATCCAGCAGGTGGAAAGTTACTCGAGGACCTAGGAGCCGGTACATTCAATCCCACAGGTGATCTGAGCATACCTATGTTCGCATCGATCAGGAAAGCCATCGACATACCTATCGACATCCACATCTATCTGGCAGATTCCATGGGTGGATTCAACAGATTCTATGAAGGACCTGATTTGGCTAGAGTCGCTTCACCATGTTACTTCAAGATTGAACCAGGTTCCGGTCTTGCAGCTGGTGCAGGGATGTATAAACCATGGACAGATCCAGATTTCCTTGCCAATTTCGCTAAAGAGAAAGTCAAGTACGCCGAGATAATACACGATATCATCCAGGACAAATATCCTGACCTGAAATTATCTGAACACGGATGCGAAGGTCTAGCTATTCCGAAACCATAGGTGTGGTTAGATGGGTAAAGGACTGGCTGGTGATTTCTCTTTACTCAGGGGAGAACCCCCTATAGAGTATCTCACCAAGGCCAACCAGATGGAAGCCGAAGGACGTGACATGGTACGTTTCGAGATCGGACAGCCCGATTTTGATACACCTGATAATGTGAAAGAAGCCGCTAAAAAAGCCTTGGATGAGGGTTTTACCCATTATGTACCTACCATGGGTATACCCGAACTCAGAGAGGCTATACAGGAAGATATCTATAAAACGCGTGGATTTAGACCAGATCTAGAGCAGATAATGGTTATACCAGGGGCTAAACCTGGCCTCTTCTTTGGTTTGTTAGCCACGGTTCAAAAAGGCGACGAAGTGATCTACCAGAACCCCTTCTACTTCCAGTACGATTCTTTGATCGGTTACATGGGTGCCAAAAAGACTCAGATACCTCTTTATGAAGAAGATGAATTCAGGATGACACCGGAGCACATTCAAGAACGGATCTCCGATGATACCAAGTTGATACTGCTCAATTCTCCACAGAATCCTACCGGTGGAGTGTTGACCAAAAAGGATGTGTCGGCCATCGCCGAGATGGCTGAAGAGCACGACGCTTACATTTTATCGGATGAGATCTACAGCAAGATGCTTTACGATGGGTTGGAACATCACTCGCCGGGTTGTAAGGACGAGTGCAGGGAAAGGACCATATTGGTAGATGGTTTCTCTAAAGCCTATTCTATGACGGGTTGGAGACTCGGTTATGTAGTAGCCCCCGAGGAACTCATCCATAAGATGGACCTGTTATTAGCTGATGCTGTTTCCTGTACCACATCTTTCGTTCAGAAAGGTGGTGTAGAGGCACTGAAGAACGGGCAGGATTTCGTGGAATATATAATGGATAAGTTCGCTAAGAGAAGAAAGGCAATAGTTGAAGCTCTCAACGAAGTACCTGGATTCAGCTGTATCTATCCAAAAGGAGCCTTCTACGTGTTTCCGAATATCAAAGAGACCGGCATGAAGAGCGAGGAATTAGCGAATTATATGATCGAAGAAGCTGGGGTCTGTTTACTTCCAGGGACTGCCTTCGGAAGTCAGGGTGAAGGCTTCCTCAGATTGTCTTATGCATCATCTTTGGAGGATATTGAAGAAGGGATCCGACGGATGAAACAAGCCATGGAAAATCTTTGATTTTCCATTAATCTCTCAGCTAAGCCTCGAGAAGCCATAGAAAAACTTTAGGTTTTACCTTTTTTTCTCTTTTTTTTTTATCCTTTCATCTTTCTATGACGTTTATTTACGTAGATTTACGCTAATCTACACAAAACTTAAATAATCGGAACAAAATGGCATTTTACGTAGGTGTTTGACGTGAAACTTAGCGAATTGATCGAAAATCTAGAAGTAGAAGATATACCAGGTTTGATAAGGCAGATGAAAGAAGAGATCCCAAAGATAATAGAAAATGCTGCCTATTCACATGCATTCTTTAAAGCAAAAGTAGGGGAAAGTGGAAGAGTGACTATACCTAATGCGGAGAGAGATGTATTGGATATAGAAGAAGGGGATATCGTCCAGGTTATGGTAAAACCTTTAGATAGGAAAGAAGAAGGTTAGATTTAGACCTGTGACGTTTTATAAAAGTATGCAAGAGGTTAGAAAGATGACTAAGAATAAAGGTGTTTTTAGCTGGATACCTAGTTTGGTTAGTGAGAATCCTAAAAAGATAATAGCTGTGATCGTTGTTTTCAGTTTAGTAATGGGTTACTTTGCATCTGGTATGGAGATGGATACAGACGAGGCACAATTCGAGCCTGAATCAGATAAGCAGGAATACATGAAAACGGTCAGAGAGAGCTTTGGCAGAGAGGAGATAGAGAGAGATACGGTTCAGGTCGTATTTTCAGGGTTAGAAGGTGATGTTTTTACCGTTGACGTGATGGAGGACATGCTGGCCTTCGAAAGAGCGATCCAAGATGATGAAAAAGTAAATCGCACCCTTATGCGGACTTTCGATATGCCCGACGCAATAAGTACACTAGCTAGCACCTTTTTGACCGCTGACAGGATCTGTTCACTTGAGAGCTCTGTGATCCAGCAGGCCATGGCAACTCCCGAGATACATTCCATGGTTGAGAATCAGACCAGGATGTATGAGTACATGAACAATTCATTCAGTATGAACATGCAACTGATGAGTACATTCATGGAATCCGAAGATTTACAGGCTTTACAAGGTTCTAACATGACTTTCGCATCTATGGCTCAGATCTTATCTGAACCAGCCAATTGGGGAGCCATGCAGCATTATCAAGAAGATTTTCTAAACCTAACGATGGTTCTCGCACATGAAGAGATGGATCATACTCAAGTATCCTTATACATAGATGGTTGGCTGGAAGAGATGGAAGGCACCATCGTACAACAAACCCCTTTCTACAATCTGGTTCAGGGAACGAACCTTATCTTACAATCCGAGGTTGGAGCAGAATACAATACAACTGCAAGGATGATGATCGTCACTTTTTTCTCCATACCAGAACCCATGGGTAACATTCAGGACCCCGGTGATCCAGGTGGGATACCATCCTCACCACAGATGAGTCATGAAGAAAAAGTGGAGAGGTTAAGTGAGCTCAATGATGACGATATAAAAGAAACTGTATCTCATCTGGTCGATTACGATCGAACTCCATTAAATGAAGCCATCGAGTTCGGAGAAGACAACCTTGAACGTACTGTAATAGAAATAGAAAGCGGTATGGATCATCTATCCTACTTGGATGATACCCTTGAGATCGCCATTGAGTTGAACGAACAGTTAGGAAACGATTGGACGATCAGGAAGATCAGTAACGCTCGCCAGGTGGTATCAGAGAATAAGACCATGGTTGAGAGATCTAGCGAAGGATACCTTCAGATGAAGATCATGATCCAAGAATCCGAGAGATTCGGTCAGATATTGGGGGGAATGGAAGGAGCGATAAACCGGACCGTCAGCAAGGACTTCTCACCAACGGATGACCCTGCATCAATCGTGGCTGATAGCTCCATCGCCATAGTTTTCATGGATCCTGAGGTCGATAGGGATGAAAGATTAGAAGCCCAAAGAAGACTCATCGATATAGGGGATGAAATATCGGAGCATTCGAAGGTCAGGGTTTTCGGCATGCAGCTCATGATACAAGAGATAAACGAAAGCGCTGATAGGAGTTTGAATGAGTTATTACCCATAGCTTTCATACTCGTTGTGGTCATCCTATTCATCATCTTCCGATCATTGTTGGAAACCGTATTGAGTCTTGGAACACTTGCTATAGCCATCGTTTGGGCCTTCGGTTTTGGTGTGATGTTAGGGTACACATTCAATCCTATGATAGTAGCGGTCCCGATCTTGATCACAGGTCTGGTCATCGATTACGGGATACACATGGTGATGAGGTATAGGGAGGAAAAAGTAAAAGGAAAAACACCTAGTTTATCCAGTAAGACTACTATAATGACCGTGGGTGCTGCTCTTGCCCTTACCAGTTTTACTACTGCAGTCGGTTTCATCTCCAACCGGTTGAGTAATCTAGAGGCTATGCAGCAGTTCGGAACTTTAGCCGCTGTAGGGATTATCTCCAGTTTTATTCTGATGACCACTTTCTTACCTGCGGTCATACAGGTTCTCGATGATAGAAACGGTGATAGGAACAACAATAAAAAGAAAAAGAAGAGAAAGTTGACTAGGATAGCAGAAAAACATGGTTCAGATATCGTCAGTAGCGTATTGAGTAAGTCAACCGATGCCTCTGACAAACATCCATGGATAGTATTGATCGTAGTGGTGATAATAACCAGTTCTGCTGTTTTTGGCGCTTTGAATCTGGACACCACATTTAACATCGAGGATTTTTTACCCGATGATCAGCCCCAGAGTCAGAACCTGTTATTCATATCTAGGAATTTCGATGTGGGTGAATCACATGCATTCATCTTGACTGAAGACCAAAACATTGATTCTAGTGAATACCTTTATGCTGTTAGAGAAACTACTATCAACATTGGTGGTTTAGAATTGGTGGGTAGGGATGGTGGAAGTGTGCACTCTCCACTGTCGGTGATACAAACTTACGGATTGGCGGCTAGGGGTACGGATGAATACAACGAAACCATAGTTAGTATTTTTGAAGCCAGTGATACAACTGATGATGGTGTCCCCAATCAAAACGTGACCGTTTTATACGATCTACTCTTCGAATTTGATGAAAGCAGGGATACGGCCATGAGCGTACTTAACCGAACAGAAGTTGCTCCGGGTGAATACAGATACCAGAAGGGTTTGATACGCCTACTGGAGGATGCGGAAACCATATCTAGAGATATAGATAAAGCCGGTGTACTAGAGGAGGAACTGAAGGGCGCAGTAGCACCACTGATTGAAGCTGGATTCCGTCCTAGAATAACGAGCTCTAATATGATCGCACAAGAGACCACGGCGGAACTGAACTCCACACAGAGACAATCTTTGATAGCCACCATGATAATTGTTGCGATAACACTCACCATCGTATTCTACTTTAACGACAGATCCTTGGTTCTCGGGGTGATCACCACATTACCCGTGGCCATGATAACTGTATGGGTCCTGGGAACAATGTACATCTTCGGTATTCCTTTGAACGTAATGACGGTTACCATCACTGCTTTGACCGTCGGGATGGGTGTCGATTACAGTATCCACATATCGCATAGATTCCTTGAAGAGCGTTCAAGATCGGAAAATAATCTGTACCAAGCCATGCATAACACCGTACAGAACACAGGGGCGGGCATATTCGGTTCCGCCACCACAACTATCGCCGCCTTCGGAGTCGTCTGGACTTCGGAGATACCACCCATATCTCAGTTCGGAGGTATCACCGCACTTGCTATGCTGTATAGTTTCATAGCTGCGGTATTCATCCTTCCCGCAGGCTTGATGGTGTGGGCTAAAAACGAGCAGAAAAAACTATAATCTATCTCAAACCCTTTCTTTCATCTTATCTATTTTTTTAAGTATATTTTCCCAGTGAGTTCCTTTCCAATACACCTTATCGCATCCATCACAGATCCAGAACTCATTATTTCTTTCTAAAATTCCCTCAGGTACTTTATCGATAACTTCTTTTTTTCCTATTTTCTTAACTAAGTTGTTACAGTTGGAACATCTAGTAAGAGGTTTCAACTCTGTGTCATATATGTTCAGTATTTTTGGGATGATCTCCTCTGGTGGTGCTTTTTCAACGAGCAAGACCCTATCATTGTTGGCCAATTCCTTATCACGAGTTATGATAACTCTATCTTCTTCTTTTGCGATTTCCAAAAGTTTCTCGTCGTCACCCTTTGGCGCATATTTCGCATCGATGCCCATGAATCTCAGCCATTTTGTCGTTTGTCCCAGCATCCTATCCACTAAAAATTTAGTCATGATATTCCACTCGATATTTGAGTAACATACCATCGTCTAAAGTTTGATGATCGAACAGCTTCAAACTTATTATATCATCGATATCTTGGGCACCCACTCCATCGGCGGGAGTTGGAGAGTTTCTCCCACCTATAACCATGCTTCCTACGAAAACATAATACTCATCGACTAATCTTTCTTTCAAGAAGGAATATATCACTTCACCTCCTCCTTCGACTAGAACACTTTCAATACCTTTCTTTTCCAAGATTTTCATCAATTTCGATAGATCTACTTTCTTACCATCTCCACACTTGATCCAACCATCCTGGTCTATCTTTTTCGTAGTTGCGATAAGAAAATCTCCTTCCCGAAACAATTTTGCATCTTTAGGTGTTCGACCTTTAGAATCGAGAACTATTTTCAATGGATGTTTAGGATCTTCTACGAATCTATCTTTAACCGTGAGTTTTGGATCATCTGCTAACACCGTCCCTATACCTACTAAAATTGCGTCTACATCATTTCTCAGTTCGTGAACTCTCTTGAAATCCTCTTCACCGGATATCTTGACCTCACTCCTGTCAGGTAACGCTATCTTGCCGTCGGCGGACATGGCTACGTTCACGATCACTTTAGGTTTCATTCATATCGTCCCCTAATATTTCAATAAATAATGATCATCGATCCTTTCCAAACTTATACTATCTTTTACAAATTTGTTAACAACCCATATATTGGTTTCCAGGTGTCCTGTTTTTTCTAGAACCGCCAATTCTCCATGGTTGTCAACTAGTGATAGGAACGGTATAAGCTGATCAGCGCTCCAATCGTCTAATACCACATCATTTGAGATTAATTTTTTAAGTGTTTCAGCAGCTTCTTTTCCTACTTTTTCAGCAGGAACTCCTTTCTCACCCAATTTCCCACAGCCTAAGGTTCTATCTCCTTCAGTCCAGATAGTTATACCTGTTCCCGGACTGTATGAACTATATGATCCAGTTTTGATCGATACTGGGATATCAAGGAATTCTTTTAGAACGGACCTCTTCATCCTTTCCATTATATGTTCTGGTAGATCTGTGACAAACACCTTCCCCTTTATTTCAGTTATTTCCTCGGAGTACTCTGGTTTTTTTAATCCGTTAGACGAGATATCAACTCTGATCTTACCGCCACCTTTTGGGTAGTGTCCTCTTTTGATCAACTTTGAATTTACGTCACAACCAATTTCTTTTAGATGTTTAAGAAAAACATTCTCGAAGTAATCATAGGGTGGGGACCATTTGACGTCGGTCCCTCCTTTCAATTCTATGGTAAATTCTTTTCCGGATATAACTGCTGGTGGTAGTAATGCTTGAAGCATCAGTGTAACACTACCGGCAGTACCGATATCGAACCGGTAGACACCTCCCTCTATATCTCCAGGCTCAAACTCTACACTTTTCGAACCTTTTTTCAGTCCTCTTGCACTTCCGTTACTTATCTCCACGGCGGCTTCTAGAGATTTAAGATGCTGATGTGAAAGACCTGGATTTGGTCGATTAGCTCTGATGTTGTTGATTTTGATTTTTGTTCCGGTGACTATGGACATGGCAACAGCTGTTCTGAGTATCTGACCTCCACCTTCGCCGTAGGAACCGTCTATCTCGATCATAATATATACAAGATGAAACAAGGGACTTATTTGTTTTTCTTTCAAATAATCCCTCGACAAATTTAAGTATAGACTATTTCATAATGTGAAATAGTGAAATAATGGTAAGAAAACCAGCTGTTGCGGGGCAGTTCTATCCTGCTTCTGAAAAGTCATTAAGGAAAAAGATCCAGGAGTCTTTTTTACACGATCTAGGCCCGGGAAAAGTCCCAGATAAAGAGGGAAGGCTCCACAATATTAAAGGTATAGTTGTTCCCCATGCAGGATATGATTATTCTGGCCCGGTAGCTGCACATGCTTACAAAGCAGTTTATGAAGATGGTAAACCAGATCTTTTTATCATAATGGGTCCTAACCACCGAGGGGTTGGAGCATCCGTTTCGATCGCAAAAGAGAATTTTAAAACACCTATTGGAACGGCTAAGGTCGATGAAGAAGTAGCGGATCAGTTGGTAGGTGGTGTCATAGAATACAACGAAACTGCACATATGGGAGAACATTCCTTGGAGGTACAACTTCCCTTTATACAGTATCTCTGGGATGATATAAAGATGGTGCCGCTTTCTTTCAATATTCAAAACTACAGGACGGCTAAAAAAGTGGGTGATAGGATACGAAGGGTTGTAGATGAAAAGAACGTTCTTGTGGTAGCTTCTACGGATTTTTCCCACTATGTTCCCAAAAACATTGCTGAAAAAAAAGATAAAATTGCTGTCAATAAGATCATAAATAACGATCCTGAAGGTCTGTTTCAGATCATTCAGAAAGAAAATATTTCTATGTGTGGATATGGTCCTGTTATGGCAATGATGATAGGTTCAAGAGGTAGTAAGGGAAGATTATTAAAATACGCTACCAGCGGTGACATAATGGCCATGAGGGAAGTTGTCGGGTATGCATCCTTGGCATTCGAATGATCAAGTCTTTTTAGATGGTTCGTACCTTTTGATTTTACAATCTTTAAGTGCTGTACAGCTATTACAATCCCTTGGATGAGTTATACAGCCTTTATCTTCGGCTATGCCGCCTGCTATTTTTGCACCCGGTTGTGTGTATCTTGTTTGATCTAGAACAGTTGAGTTACCCTTTATTCCCGGAAGTCCACTCCATGAAACATTTTGTAGTCCTGCATCTTTAGCTTTTTTAACAGCTTTTTCGAGCTCCCCCTTTTCCACACCTCTGTAGTTCTCCATGACGAAATTAGGCCTGAAAGCCAGAAAGTTTAGAGGTACCTCTTCATCGATATCTGATAAGAAACGGCTCAAATGGAACACATCCTCTTCATTTACCCCCGGTATCAGTAGGTACCTGAACTCCCATAATTTGTCTACAGCGTTTTCAACTAAATACTCCGCATTTCTTAAAACAGGTTTAACCGGTGCTCCCGTGATAGCTCTATGAACATCATCGTGGTAGGCTTTTATGTCAAATGTTATCGATGTCGTAAAATCTAATACTCTTTTTAAAGAGGATTTAGTCATGAATCCATTGGTATCGAAATTAACCTTTATGTCTTCTATTTTTCTTGCCTCCTCAACTACCCTTTCTATGTAAGGTATACTTGGTGTAGGTGATCCACCGCTGAAAAATAGACGATCGGCTCCGATCCTTTTGCCCGAGTAACTGTTAATTTTCTCTATCCCTTCTATAGCTAATTTCCTTGGTTCGATGAAGTTGTTTTTCCCAGTACACTTACTGTGAGCAATATCCCAGTTTTGACAGTTCAAACATCTGAAATTGCACCCCTCCATAAATATTGTTAAACTTTTTGGAGGTGCAGGATGTAGAGTTTTTGAAGCTACAATGGGGATACCGGTTTCGCATACGCCGAACTCTCCTTT
This sequence comes from Thermoplasmata archaeon, assembly GCA_003551065.1. Classification (GTDB taxonomy): domain Archaea; phylum Thermoplasmatota; class Thermoplasmata; order Halarchaeoplasmatales; family Halarchaeoplasmataceae; genus Saliniplasma. The sequence continues at coordinate 9,887 of PULU01000041.1, forward strand.
CAACCGATCCACACCACACCTCCATTGGCAGAGAGTACATTCCTTTAGCTCTGAAAGATATTCCATCATATCAATAGTTCATGTAAACGGTTTTGCTTATAGTGTAAAAATCTAATGCAGATTCACCCTGTTCTCTCCATGTTTTACTTGACGAGTCTTTCAATCCTCCGAAGGGAACGTGCAGTTCTAGACCAGTAGTTTTTTCATTGACTTTTACCACTCCAGCTTCGATTTCATTTATAAATCTATTCGCTTCTGAAAGATCCGTTGTCACTATACTTGCAGACAACCCGTATCTTACCGAGTTTGCTATCTTCACTGCATCTTCGAAGTTATGGACCTTTATTACACTGAGTACTGGTCCAAATATCTCTTCTTGAGCTATCGTCATATCTGGTTTTACATTAGAGAAAACAGTAGGCTCGATGAAGTGACCTTTGGAGAAATTTCCCGTGTCAAGTTCATTACCACCGGTTTCCAAAATGGCACCTTCCTTTAATCCTATCTTTATAAGATCTAATGTACTTTGTAATTCTTTTCTACTTACTTGGGGACCCATATCTGGGTTTTCGATCCCCGGACCCACCTCAATATTCTCAACTTTTTCTATCAACTTTGAAAGAAAATCATCATAAATCTTCTCGTGAACTATGGCTCTAGAAGTTGAAGTACATGCCTGACCGGTAACTCCAAAAGCCCCGTCTTTAACGATCTCAACTGCTTTATTGATATCAGCACT
>PULU01000089.1 GCA_003551065.1 Thermoplasmata archaeon
AGAGGATACGAATTCTTTGAGGGTTTGGACCTCCTAGATAATGCAGAGAAAACTGCACAAGAAGGCGTCGATCTTTTAAAGGCTGAACAGTGCCCTGAAGGAAAGATGAACATCATATTGAATACGAACCAACTCGCTCTCCAGGTACACGAAAGCTGTGGACATCCGACCGAGTTGGATAGGGCACTTGGAACCGAAGCAAGTTATGCAGGTACTAGTTTCATGACACCTAATAAATTAGGTAAACTCAGATACGGTTCTGATATAGTCCATATAACTTCAGACGCTACAGCCAAGGGTGGACTAGGAACATTTGGTTATGATGATGAGGGTGTGAAAGCTAAGAAAGTTGATCTTGTGAAAGACGGCATATTCGTTGGTTACCAGGCATCTAGAGAGGATGCGGCTCAGGTAGATGTTGAAGTTAGCGGTAGTATGCGAGCCGACGGTTGGAGGAACTTACCACTTGTCAGGATGACCAATATAAATTTAGAACCCGGTGATTGGTCCAGGAAAGAGATAATCGAAGAAACTGATAAAGGTATAATCTTCGACGGGATCAAAAGCTGGAGTATTGATGATAAGAGGTTGAATTTCATGTTCGGAACTGAAGCAGGTTATCTAGTTGAAGATGGAGAAGTCAAGAAGTTGATCAAAAATCCAACTTATACCGGGATCACTTACGAGTTCTGGAGAAGATGCAACGCGATATCGGGAGAAGATGATTGGAAACTCCATGGGGTCCCGAACTGCGGTAAAGGAGAACCTCCCCAAGTCATGAGGGTCGGTCACGGTGTTGCGCCGGCTAGATTTGAAGACGTTACCGTGGGGGTGGGAAAATGGTAAGTGAAGATTTGGAAAGTTCGGCTAAGAAAATACTAGATAAAGTTGAAGTCGATGAGGTCGAGGTGTTGATACAAAGAAAAGACAAGGCCTTGACGAGATATGCCAACTCTAAGATCCACCAGAATGTCGGGCAGAAGGATTTCGACGTTTCTATAAGGGCGATTCTCGGGAAGAAGATAGGATCAGTTTCTACAAATTCGGTTGATGAAAAATCTTTAGTAGATGCCTTGAGGAGGGCAGAGAACATAGCTAAGCATCAGAAAGAGGACCCTGATTTTATCGTTCTCCCAGAACCTAAAGAGGATCGTTCTGGTAAGGAGAACTATTTTGAAGAAACTGTAGGATACACTCCAGATCAACGGGCTGAAAAGGTCAAAGAGATCATAGAGTATGCCAGCAGTAAAGGTGTTGACCGGATGTACGGAGCTTTCGAGACGGAAACCATCGAGGTACTTGTTGCAAATACTAACGGGATAATGAAAAGCAGTAGGATGAGTAAGGCCAATTTGACCGCTACCGCTATAGCAGACTGGGATAACGATCAAGGATTCGGTTGGAGTGAACAGTGTTCCGCTAACGTGAAAGATATCGATCACATGAACGTTGCTAAGACCGCTGTCGATAAGGGTTTAAACAATATGGACACTGAAAGTATAGAACCTGGAGAGTATACTGTGGTCTTGGAACCTTTAGCCGTTAACACCATGCTCATGTACCTTGCTATGATGGGTATGAGTGCCAAGAAAGTCCAGGAGAAAAGAAGTTTCATGAACGGCAAATTCGGAGAGAAGATTATGGACGAACGGGTCAATATCTTCGATGATGCCATGCACGATGAGATGATTGGTTTCCCATTCGACTATGAAGGAGTACCTAAACAGAGAGTTGATATTGTCAAGAACGGGATCGCCAACGATGTCGTTTACGATTCCTATACTGCTGGAAGAGACGAAGAAGATAAAGGATCTACAGGACACGCCCTGCCTATGCCGAACCCTATGAGCCCCATGCCTCTAAATCTGATGATGGATACTGGAGATGCCAGCATACAGGAGATGATCGAAGATACAGAGAAAGGTATACTGGTAACTAGATTCAATTACTGCCGGCCGGTACATCCAGTAAAAGGTATATTGACAGGACTTACTAGAGACGGGACCTGGAGAATCGAAGATGGAGAGGTAACACAACCACTGAAGAATCTTAGGTTCACTCAGAATCTACTCGATGCTTTCAGCAACGTAGAACTAATAGGTGCTGAGCGGGTACTGTTCTCACTGGGTTATTATCCTGGTTATACCAGTGTTCCCGCCATGAAGATACCGAAATTCAACTTTACTGGAACGACGGAATTCTAAAAAACTCCCTTTTTCTTTTTTTGATATATTAGGCAAAGGCAAGCTGTTGTATGGGGATTAGTTTCTATTTACCAGGATAGAAACGTATTAAAAGGATTAAAAAATTCATATGTGTATAATAAAGTGAACATCATGATTACTAAAAGAAGATATAAATTGTTAGCTGACTTTGAAAAGGTGTGTCAGTTTTTAGACGATAACTATAATCTGGAAACTCTCAACAGTTATTTATTACGACCTTTTTTTGAATATGCCCATACTCATCCACACTTTAACCATCAGTCCACCCCACGTTTCGGTCTGTGGGAGGAAGGAGGTAGACTCGTTGGTTTAGCATGTTATGAGATGGATCTAGGAGAATGTTTTTTGAACGTGAGAGATGGTTACGATCATCTGTTGCCCGATATGCTGGAATACGCTGAAAGTGAATTATCAACTACATCCGAGGAGAAAAGAAATCTAAGTGTTTGGATCACGGATAAAGAAGATGTAAAAAGCCAGCTTCTATGTGAGAAAGGATATGAAAAAGTATACACAGAGCCGGTTACAATTTTTTCGTTTGATAAGGACTTTGTTGAAGTTGATCTACCAAAGGGATATTCACTATTTTCATTAGAAGAGGAAAACGATATACAAAAGATACATGAATGTCTGTGGAAAGGATTCGATCACGGACCTCATCCCGATGATGATTACGAGGGAAGATTGTATATGCAAAGCGGTCCAAATTTTCGTAAAGATTTAACTATGATAATTAAAGCCCCAAACGGAGACTACGCATGTTATGCAGGCATGTGGTTTGATGAGCAGAATAAATATGCTTATACAGAGCCTTTAGCAACCGTACCTGAGCACAGAGGGGAAGGTCTTGCAACCATCGCACTTACCGAAGCCATGAAAAAGACCAATGAACTAGGTGCAAAATACTGTTTCGGTGGAGTTCCGGATTTCTATAAATCTATTGGCTTTGAGACAATAGGTTTCAGGGAGAGGTGGGAAAAGGTATTGGAATAAAAATAGAAAAGGTGATAAAATTAAGATCGCTACATTCAACATCTGGAATTCTGATCGAGGTATGCCACGAAGAGGGGAGCAGATAATCGATGAAATCAAAAAAGTAAACGCAGATATATTCTGTTTACAGGAAGTAAGAGAAGATGTCTATAACAAAATAACAAGTGAAATCAGTGAGTACAAATACGACTATTACCATACTATCAACAACGAATATGATGGCCTATTAGTTCTAAGCAAGTACCCGATATTGACAAAGAGATATACGAAAAGTGCAGTTCTTACCACCTTTGAATACGAAGATAACAAATATCTCGTGGTCGATGTACATCTACCATCGGATAATATAACTCAGGAAGAGCTAGATATCATCAATATTCTCGAAAAGATAGATGATATCGATACGGATCATACCATTTTGGCCGGTGACTTCAACTGCTCAGAGAACTCCAGCGTTCATCATTACTTAAAAGGTGAAAGAACATTGCTGAACTCGGAAGCGGACCCACGATTTTACGACTTAGCAGAAGTCTATGCAGATATTACCGATTCGATACCTGAGAAAACTCTAGATCTTAGAAATAATCCCAGATGGAAAGGTAGGAATCACACATATACGAGCTCGAGGCTCGACCGGATCTATATAAGAGATACTTTTCCTAGGTCTCCTCCTCTTTTAGAAAATTTCTCACTTTTTGGTAAAGATGTTGACGAAGAATCTGGATACTGCGCAAGTGACCATTATGGAGTTGTTGCAGATATTATATTCGATCAATGATGAGTGTTCCCTCTTTATCAAACTAAAATAGAAAAAGAAATGGTTTTTAGAGAGGCAGTTCTCTAACTCCGGCAGATATCAATTTTACCAGGTTAAGTACATCGTCCCAGTGTGCACATTCTACCGTGGAATGTGAGTACCTTACTGGAACTCCTATCGATATCGTTAAACATCCAGATTCCTGGAGGGCCATACCATCTGTGGTACCGCCGGTAACTCCGTACTGGAACGGGATATCGTTCTCTTTAGCTACTTCTTTAAAATGTCTAACTAGTTTAGGAGTCGCTATGGCTCGAGCATCGACCATCCTTAGCACTGGACCGCCTCCGAGCTCTATGGGCTTGTAGAAACTTTCCAGACCCGGTGAATCCGATGTAGTGTATGTGTCAAGAGCTATCACATAATCAGGTTTCAGCGTATTACCTACGACTTTAGCTCCCCTTAAACCGATCTCTTCCTGGACACTCCATACATAGGATTGCTTGAACGACGGGCCGTCTTTCAATAGTTCTCTTAAAGCTCCTAATAAACCAAAACATCCGATCCTGTTATCTAGTGCTCTTCCAGCTACTATCTTATCGTTCATCAACCTGAGTGGTTTCATGAAGACTATCGGGTCCGGTACGTCGATACCCATCTTTTCCACCTCCTCTTTGGAAGAAGCTCCTATATCAACGTAGGTCTTGGTCCATGAAACGACTTCATCTTTTTTATCTGCATCAGTTGTCAGATGTGGTGCTTTATGACCGATAACTCCGTTGACAGGACCTTTTTCTGTATGGATAGTAACGTGTCTTCCCGGTAGAAGTGAGTCCTTGACTCCACCGATCTTTTTGATCCTTAAAAATCCATCATCCTCGATGTTCGAAACCACCATACCGATCTCGTCCATATGAGCGACCATGGCAACATGCGGTTCTTCTCCAGATTTTTCGTATATCAGATTTCCGATGTTATCTTCACGGATGTTTTTTGGGTCACTACCTTCGACCTGATCTGTAATCAGACCGGCTATCTTATCTCTGATAGGATCTTCATAACCTGATACGCCTGGTGTCTTCAATATCTGCTCGAACTCGTCTATTCCTTCTAATCTTTTCATATATATCACCTATCACAGGGGGAGACCCCTGTTTTTCAAGTGGAAACTCACGGGAACCTCTATTCCTTAGAGATGAAAGGGGGATTTTTAACCTCTGCTTTTTTCTTCTCTCCCCTTATCTCTATGTGAACTTCTGTCCCCTCTTCATGATATCCGCTGTCTAGATATCCTAAAGCTATACCTTTTTTCAATACTGGAGAGCGGGTACCGCTGGTCACTATACCTATCTTATCATCACCATCGTAAATATCGTAACCTTTCCTAGGTATTCCCTTTCCTCTCATCACAATCCCTTTCAACATCTGATGATCAGTCTCTTTGATTTCTTCAAGAGCCTCTTTACCGATGAAATCATGTTCCCAATCAACTGCATGCTCTTCCCATCCCGTTTCGATAGTGGTCCTGGATTCGTCAAAGTCCTGCCCAGCTAGTAAAAATCCAAATTCTAATCTGAGTGTATCTCTAGCACCGAGACCACATCTAATCGGTGGATCTTCAACAGATAATATCTGTTCCCAGAGGACTTTACCCGCCTTTTCGGGTAATATTATCTCAAAACCATCTTCACCAGTATAACCACTTCTTTGGACTAATGGTTTATCCAGCATAGGCCAACTTTTATCAAAAGCCTCCATGACCTTCTTACTGACATTCACCTGCTTAGATCTGAAGAATTCAATATCAGATATATCTTCGTCACAAACTTCTGACAAAATCCTTTGTGCTTCCGGTCCCTGGAGTGCTAACATAACAGTATCATATGTTATATCCGTAAGATACTCCTCCCCACCTTGAGAAGACAGCCAATCATAGATCCTTTTGTTATTACCTGCGTTTGGAACTATGTAACAAGAATCTTCTGTCAGTCTTGCAACAAGAGTGTCATCCAATATACCGCCTTCTTCGTTCAATAGATGTGCATACTTGACTTCGTCGATCTCTGAATCTGTTATATCCTGAGTCAAATATCTACTGATAAATTCTATGGCTCCTTCACCCTTGATAAATATCTCACCCATATGTGACACATCGAAGATACCTGCCTTCTTTCTCACCGCCATATGTTCTTTAGTTATGCTTGTGAATTTTAAAGGCATCTTATAACCGGCAAACTTTGTCATCTTTGCTCCTGCTTCTTCATGAAGTTTACACAATGCTGTTTCTTTCATGGTAATGGTATAAGTATGTTGTTTAAAGTTTTTATTCTATATTTTCCCGAAAGATACTATATATCAAAAAAACTATTTAGATAGATATGAAAGAATATGATATCATTTCTATAGGGAGTGGTTCGGGAACAAGTATCGTTACTCAGGCTTTATCAAGGGACGATAGCCTTTCTGCTGCGATAATTGAAAAAGATGCACCAGGAGGTATCTGTTTAACTAGAGGATGCATCCCATCTAAAATGATCCTATATCCTGCTGAATTGATAAGTAACATCTATGAGTCTTCAAAGTTCGGTATAAATGTTGATATCAAAGATATAGATTTTGATACAATAATGAACAGGATGAGAGATCATGTAGATGAACAGAGTAGGAATATCGGTAAGAATCTAGAAAGGTCTGATGAAATAGATTTTTATCATACGAAGGGAGAGTTTATTGATGATTACACATTGAAAGTCGGTAAAAAGAAAATAAAGGGAAAGAAAATATTCATAGGTTCTGGATCTGAGCCTCTGATACCAGATATAAAGGGTCTAGATGAGAGTGGATATATCACTAGTGAAGAATTATTGCGTCTTAAGGACCTACCCGAAAAGGTCGTGGTAATAGGTGGAGGTTATATAGCTGCTGAGTATGGCTTTTTTCTATCTATGATGGGTTCGGAAGTCACGATAATCGGTAGGAATAATCAGTTCGTACCCGGTGAGGAACCAGAGATATCTAATGTACTAAAAAATAGATTATCTAGATACATGAGGATATATACTGGGCTCGAGGCTGTGAGTGTAAAAAGAAAAGGTGATACAAAGTTAGTCATAGCTGAAAACGATAGGGGTAAAAGAAAAGGGTTCAAATGTGATGAGATCCTTGTTGCAGCTGGTAGAAAATCTAACACTGAATATCTAAAGCCGAGAAGGAGTTCGATAGAAACAGATGAAAAAGGATGGATCAAAGTAAATGAAAAGATGGAGACTTCAAAGAAAAATGTTTGGGCTTTTGGCGATGCTACTGGTGAACACATGTTCAAACATGTAGCTAATCAAGAAGCTGAGATAGTTTATTATAATGCTTTTACAGAGAGAGAACGAAGGATGGACTACCATGCTGTACCCCATGCTATCTTCACTAATCCTGAAGTAGCTTCCGTAGGTATGTTGGAAGAGGAAGCGAATGAAAAATACGAAACACTCATTGGATATTACCCATTCAAAGATACAGGGAAAGGCATGGCCATGATGTCTGAAGATCATTTTGTAAAAGTTATTGTCGAAAAGAACACCTATCGTATCCTAGGAACTCATATAGTCGGACCGCAAGCTTCCATATTGATCCAGGAGGTCGTGAACCTTATGAATACTCAAGATCAAAGTGCCAATCCCATATTCAGGGGTATGCATATCCATCCTGCAATGAGTGAAGTAGTTGAAAGAGCTTTTTATAACCTGCACTCTCATCACCATTAAAACAATAACATTTAAGTAAAATATTCAGGTTTCAGGGATAATATGAAGCTCAAAAAGAAATTAAGGGATAACCAAATCATCCTTTCGATAATAGCATTGATAGTCAATATCTACTTCTTAGTGTTAGGTTTGTTTGGAGTAGTATTGACCGACTACTCACCCGATTCTCTCCTTTCCATGGCTGATGCCTTTGGACCTTGGATATACTGGCTGCTCGTTATAGGAGGTTTTCTTACAGTAGTCTTCACATGGTATCTGATAGATCTTCACCTTAAGATCAAGGAGTTCAAAGAACTTATAGATACTGAAAGTAAGAGCAAATTCATCAAGAACATAGCCAGAATCGAAACCTTAGCTCTTCACCTTGGTTCAGAATACGAAGACAAGGTCATCGAGAAGGAAGACGAATACAATATCAATAGGTGACCCCTTTCTTCGATTCCACTTGAAATACAGGGGCCTCCCCCTATGTGCGGCTGTGGTCTAGTTGGTTAAGACTCAAGCTTCCCAAGCTTGCTTCCCGGGTTCGAATCCCGGCAGCCGCATCTTTTAAGGAAATGAGTTTCTAAGTATATTTACATATATGTGGAAGATCAAATAGAACTCAGTTAAATGAAATCATATTTTATATCAGACTATACCATCGATATATTCCCCGTTCTCCATCAGCTTTTCTCCATCTACCCACACATCACAGTTCTGCATGACCATATCAAGATGTTCTGGACACGTCCATCCTGCTAATGTCATATCTTCATTAGGATGGCCGAAAGCTATGTTCACACCTGGTGATTTTTCGTCTAGATAGATCGATCCAACTAGTTTCTTCACACTCAGATTCGTTCCAAAACCTATCTCACCGAAATATGATGATTCCTTATTTCTGCTTAAGAATTCACGTATATCTGATTGAAGCTCTTCATCGTCACATTCGATCTTCTTAGCTTTAGGGGGTCGTCCGTCTTCGATCTGGATCTTGATGGGATTATTTTCTATCCTGGATAAGGAATACTTATTGCTAAAGTAATCCCCTATCGTACCATCGATCACTGCCGTACCTCTAGCGCTTTGCGGTACGGTGTAAACCATCCCATCTGGAAGGTTATTCCACGATCCATTATCATGTAATATCCCGGTAGTTGCTACCCATTTGTATTTACCAACATTTACGGTAAAATCCGTGCCTGCATCCGATGTAACCTTTATTTCATCTTTATTTTTAAAAAAAGAATACATATCGTTAGTAAATTTTTCAACTCGATTGTAATCCCCTGTGAGTCCGGTTTTTACGATTTCTTCAGTGATATCCACCATATGTGCGTGTCTCCCTTGATATATAGCAGCTTTTAAGAAAGGTCCTCTTATGGTCTCTAGTTCACCTTCAACCGCACTTGCTGTCCAAAAAGTCACTGTAGCATCATTAGCTGCTTTTTTAATACTCTTTGGAAAATTTTCAAGAGGTCTTTTACCATATATATCAAGGTTGAAGTATCTTAGGTGGGGTGTTATCTCCAGTATAGTATCTTTCAATTTTTTTGCTATATTTTCACTTTGGCTATCAGCTACTATAACAGCCTTATCGTTTGGATTTACGCCCATACAAGTATTAACAGCCACTTCACATCCCTTTTTCACAGTCATGAAGCCACATACAAACTTTATTTATTAATCTTATCCCTTTATTATCAATTATAGTCAAAAATCCGTCTTTTTGTACTATTTAGGGGCCTTTGACTCATTTCGGAAAATAAATTCTCGTTAGTGTAACAATTTTTGTAAAGAAATTATCAGTAAATTACAATAATTTAATAAGTCTGATACTCGAAGAGATTGCTTTGAAATTCCTGTAAAAGCAGTGGAGCTCGTAACTAAGTTCTAAGCATTGAGGGATAAAAAGATATCTCATGGCTTAGGAAACTCTACTTTCCTAAAAGATGTTACGAGTCCACAATAAAATCAAGTTAGTCGTCTTTTTTGTTTTTTTAAGAATTCTAGGGTGAATACGTAAGTTTAAGGTTTCGAATAAATAATAAAAATATGAGGAGGAAATTATCGTGATATTTTGATGCACATATCATGTATCTACCGATGCGATTCGATAGTGTCTTAATGCTTTCAAAACATCACAGCAGGATATACTATTTATATTTTATTCCTCAAGGATCTTCTTAGCTTCCTCGAACTCTGATGAAATTTCAAAGGCTTTTTGTATCTTTTTTTTCCATTCATCAATCCCCTTCTCCCTTTCAGCCAAGCCAAGGTTATAAAGTGTTACGGGATCATCTTTATCTATCTCAAGTGCCCTTCTAAGATTATCGTATGCAGAATCTATAAGGTTCCGCTGTAATTGACAATATCCTAGATTGTTAAGATATATCGGATTTTCAGGATAGATCTCAACAGAATTTTCCAAAGATGACAAAGCCTCACCAAACCGACCTAATTTGTATGCGCTACAACCTAGATTAT
>PULU01000121.1 GCA_003551065.1 Thermoplasmata archaeon
TGGACAAACCATGGTCCACAACCCATGAAATGATCTTTCTAATGTCTTCGTTAGATAATCCCATAAAATCATTATCAAAATCACTACTTAAACTTTGACGAAATTTTTGGAGAATAACACACCCATGTATCAGCAGGCAAAACTATTAAATTCCCATCCTCTAATATCTATGCATGAAAGCTGTAATCCTGGCAGCGGGTGAGGGCACTAGATTAAGACCATTCACGGTCTCAGAACCCAAGGTCATGATACCCGTGGCTAACAAACCGATCATGGAATATGTTATCGATTCACTAGTAGATAGCGGTATAACCGACATAATTATGGTTGTAGGTTACAAGAAGGAAAAGATACTCACTCACTTTGGAACCGGTGAGGACTTCGGTGCAGATATAGAATATGTGACCCAGAAGAAACAACTGGGTACCGCCCATGCTTTAGCACACGCTGAAAGCAAGATCGATGACGATTTTTTAGTTCTGCCCGGTGACAACGTGGTCAGTAAAGAAACCATAACATGTTTACTGGAAAAACCGTCTAAGTACTCGGTATTGATCACGGAGAGTGATACCCCGTCCAAGTACGGAGTGGTCTCTCTGTCCAATGGACTCGTAAAAGATATCGAGGAAAAGCCTGAAAAGAGTTTATCTCATCTTATATCAACAGGTATATACTCGCTCTCTCCAGATATATTTGACCATATAGAAAGATTGATGTCCAACCAGATCTATGATTTGACGTCAGCGGTGGAGGATGTAACTGAGCTCAAGGGGATACTCACAGATGCCATGTGGATAGATGCAGTTTACCCATGGGACCTGCTGTCGGTTAACTCGACCGCTCTTTCTCGGATCGTTAAATCCTTGAATGGTACTATAGAGGATGGTGTCACACTCAAAGGTCCCGTCCATATAGGAGAAGGTTCCATAATAAAGAGCGGGAGTTATATAGAGGGGCCTGCAGTTATAGGAGAAGGATGTGAGATAGGTCCTGATGCCTGTATCCTTCCATCGACCAGTATCGGTAAAAACTGTAAGATATCACCATTCTCAGTTATCCAGAATTCTCTTCTCATGCAGACTATACAGATCGGCCCTCATTCATTCATCGGTGATTCCGTAATTGGGTCAGGTGTAAGAGCCGGTAGTGATCTAAAAACCCATGTCCAAGAGGCATATATCGAACTGAGGTCTAATTTCCATCATGTAGAGAACATAGGATGTATGATAGCAGAGGATACAGAGATCGGTGCAGGAGTGGTTATCGAAGCTGGTGTGATAGTCGAAGATGAATGCATAATCGATTCGGGAAAGATCATAAGAAAGAACATCCCTCATGGAAGTAGGGTGGTATGAAGCATGTGTGGTATCGTTGGCTATATAGGCAAGACAGCTGTCAGGGAGGTCATTTTAAAAGGTTTGGAAAGACTGGAGTATAGGGGCTATGATTCTGCAGGAATCGCTGTGAAAGATGATGATAAAATATCTCTTGTGAAGAAAAAAGGAAGGATCGAAGAACTATCTGTAGAAGATCTTCCTGAAAGTACCATCGGCATTGGACATACAAGATGGGCTACCCATGGTAAGCCCTCGGATAAGAACGCACATCCATTCTTAGACTGCTCCGGCGACATCTCTATAGTACACAACGGTATCATAGATAATTTCGTCTCGATAAAAGAAAGATTACGAGATAAAGGTCATGAGTTCAATTCAGACACAGACAGCGAGGTCATAGCACATCTTATCGAGGAGAATTATCGAGGAGATCTAGTAGAAGCACTGCGCTCCTCAGTAAAAGAACTCGAAGGTTCTTATGCCATAGTGGCGATACATTCTGAAAAAAATGAAATAGCAGCTGCTAGAAATCAAAGCCCTCTCGTTGTAGGAGTCGGTGATGGTGAGAACCTGCTTGCTTCAGATGTACCAGCACTATTAGACCACACCCAAGATGTCAAATATCTTCAGGATGGAGATATAGTTCGATTGACATCCGGATCGATCGACATATGGGATAGAACTGGTGGTGAAGTAGAAAGAATCACCAAGACAGTCGAATGGAGTATCGAAGATGCTGAAAAAGGTGGTTATGAGCATTACATGTTGAAAGAGATACACGAACAGCCACAGGCTATACACGATTCCATACTGGGAAGATTGAAAGGTTTTGAGGATCTCGACCTTAAAAGATATCGGATAGATTCTATTAGGTTGATCGCCTGTGGTACATCTTTTCATGCTGGGCTCGTTGGGAAATACATTATCGAGGAAATCTCGAGTATACCGTGCATGGTCGAGATGGCATCCGAATACAGGTATTCTTCCCGTTTAAGCGAATACCCTTTTACTATCCTGCTGAGTCAGAGTGGAGAGACGGCTGATACTCTAGCTGCTGCTAAAGAAGCCTCTCTGAGGGGATGTAAGACACTCGGTATCACTAATGTGCTGGACAGTTCTTTGACCCGAGAAGTAGATGAAGTGATCTATACTCAAGCCGGACCAGAAATAGGGGTTGCAGCCACCAAGACTTTCACGACTCAGATAGTGGTGCTTTATCTGTTGGCCATGGAATTAGGCCTGATGAAGAAAACTCTTGATGTCGATAAAGCTGACAATTACAGGAATGAACTCAGAAGACTTCCTAGATTGGTAGAGAGGATACTTGATAGGTCTGATCAGATAAAGGAGCTTTCCAGTGAACTCGCCTCAGCGAAAGATATATTTTTCATCGGAAGGAACATCAACTATCCTGTGGCTATGGAAGGAGCTTTAAAACTGAAGGAGATCGCATATATCCATGCAGCGGGTTACCCTGCTGGAGAACTCAAACATGGGCCATTTGCACTTTTGACCGAAGAAACTCCTGTCATAGCTATTTGTATAAAAGATAAAACATATCAGAAAATGCTCGGGAACATAGGCGAGATAGCTGCCAGAGACAGTCCGATATACGGGGTAGGTATAGAGGATAAGGAGATCCAAAAGTTGAGCGATCATAATATTTACATCCCTGAAGTTATGCCCCTGTTCTCCCCTGTTGTAGTAAATGTTGCCCTTCAACTGTTTTCGTACTATACAGCCTACGAACTCGGAAGAGAGATAGATAAACCAAGGAATCTAGCAAAGAGCGTGACTGTTGAATGAAGATCCCTGATATATATGACAGAAACAAATTGAAGATATGGGCTCTGATAATCACAGTTCCAACAGCAGCCTTGATCACAGGGGCTCTTTTATTACCGGATATCTTCTGGGATCAATTCCTTTTCAGATATTTTTGGGGGCCAGTCCTAGCCGATGCTAGAGGAGAACCTGTTAACGGTATAGCCGAGGGATACAATTGGGTCAACACAGGTATTTACGGGATTATGATGGTCTTCGCTCTCTTCGGCATCTACGAGATCATCCAACATTACGATATCGAGATAGATACACAGTTCGTTTTTTCACTGATACCCTGGATACTTTTGGGTGGTTCCCTAAGAGCACTAGAGGATGCTGGCCTCTTTCGAGAAGAGATAGCCCCTCTGTTCATCTCACCTATAATCTACCTCCTGTTAGGAATATCCGCTATCCTAACCATGGTTCTTGGATGTAAATTAAAAAACATTTCTAGAAGATGGATCTTAGCACTGAGCTTGACCCCGCCTCTATGGGCATTCCTACTACTTAGATTGAGATACTATATCTTTCTGTCTATTGTGATGCTCGTAATATTAATGGTATTCTACTATGTGAGCTTCAGATATGGGTGGAAAGATGAAACGTATCTGTTTTCAGCCTATGGGACCGCTTTGTTATCCGTTTCCCTGATATATGTGGTTTATTTTCTGACAACATTAGAGGGGACAAACCCGTGGGAGATCCCGATCGTGATAGGTCTAGCGCTTTTAGTTTCATCTATATTCCTGATCCCTTTATATATTCTAAAAAAGAAAAGGATATGGAAGAGTGCGGGTATCTTCTTTTCAAGTCTTAACATATCCATCGTTTTTGCACATTTTCTAGATGCTTCATCTACCTATCGCGGTATTGAATACCTTGGTTATTTCGAAAAACATGTACTGCCAAGTCTGCTCATAGAATGGACGGGAACTTCCCTTGTCATGTATCTACTGAAGCTTTTCTTGATAACAGTTGTAATATATATACTCGATATAGAACTCCGTGAAGATCTAAAAGAAATGAGAGGAGTTAAGAATCTTATCAAATTCGCTATAATCGTTCTAGGTCTTGCACCAGGATTCAGAAATATGCTTCGGATGTCCATGGGAGTGTAATAAGAAAAAAAAGAGGGGGAGATATAGTATCGTGAGGTGCGGGGGAAAGAGGGGAACCCCCGGCTAGTAGATTAAAGACATCCCATCCCGAGATCATCTCTTTAAATATTCTTCTTTAATCGCTTTGGCGTGGGCCATCTTCTGTTCCTGCTCTGCCATCTTCTCGACTTTCTCAGCAACAAGATCAACTCTATAATACAACATATCCCTTACGGCAGTACGGATGGCCTCAGACCTGGAGGGAAAGTCGTCCATCTCAACAAGAAAATCTATGCGTTCCAAGAAACCCTTGGGGAGTCTTATCGAGATCTTTTCATTTTCAGACACTTTCTACCTCCTTCGTATGCATATCCGATATACATTGTACCTCTTTTGTCGCACAACTATATGAGATAACAATTATTTAATAATTTCGCCGGTCTCTCAAAATATATTTATCCTTTGATTTCTATACCTATCCGTGAAAAAGATATACACAATTGGATACCAAGGAAGGACAGAAAAAGAATTCTTAAAACTTCTTTACGATAACGACATCGACCACGTGGTGGATGTTCGTTCATATCCCAGCTCTAAAGTCAAGGAATTCAGTAAAGACAACCTCAAGGAAACGCTTTTCCATAAAAGTATAATGTACAAACATCTTCCTGAACTAGGGGGGATGCAGGACGGGGACTATCTCAAATTGATGTTGTCCGACGGATGGAACACTGCTTACATAGAACTTAAAGAAATAGCCCAAGACGGACCTACAGCCATGATGTGTTTGGAAAAGGACCCATCTAAGTGTCACCGAAGATACATAGCGGACCTGTTAGAACTTGAAGGATGGGACGTTGTTCATATAGGTAAAGGCGGTAGCTGGAAGAAAAAATCCTTGAAGGACTTCAGTTGAATATAGAAGTATCGATATAAGAATCAACTTCTGATAACACTACGAAATTTCTTCCAGATATGATAATATTCGTTAATTTTATCTCGTGTGATCCAGATGTGAGACGAAATGTATCGTTCACGTGGGATGTGAGATGGACAACGGGATCGATCACGGTTATCATATCTTCAGAATCTTCCCATTCCATCATGTATCGTATCATCCAATCATCTCCACCAAGAACGTCACCGATCTCTACATATCCTATCTGGGAAAATATATCTCCATTAAGATCGATTTCTATTACCGAAGAGGATAGATTCCCCTCACGAGAGATACTTCTAGAAAGTGCAACAACGTCGTATAATTCTCTGCGGACATGCTCCTCGAATCTCACCCTGCTGACATCCCTATATCCCATCACTGAAAAAGGCATGATCAAACCAACAAGTAGTGCCATAACCAACAATTTTATAGGGATCTCCAGAGCACCTTTATCGGATCGCTTTGATCTATGGATACTGATCACCCCAAGTTATCCTGATAAAATCCATAGAAGGACATCTCTCCAAGAATATCGATGTCCCGTCAAGAGGTATACTCGCCTCTACGAACTCTCCGTCCCTTTGGGCTGAAACTTCTATACCTTCTAGACTCTTGATGACCTCCTGTTCGTGGCGGAACTTATAGCGTAATGTTCCCCGCATATGTTTTTCTTCGCCCCCTAGTTCTATGTAAGAAAGTCTAGAGAAAGGATGGTCTTCAAAATCTAAAGAAAAACTTCTTCGATTTCCATCTTCGGCATTATCTACCTCTCTGATAGTCTGAATAAGATCATCTAGTTCTCTGTTAAGATCTGACTCGACCTGTCTTTTAACGTAGATGTTAAAATAGGAATATATCAATGGAAGTGAGATCATGACCACCACCGCGATTATTATGAGTTCTAGTGGTAATCCGATTATCTCGGCTCGAGGGTCCTTCTGCAGTTTCAGCATACCCTCCCGCACACATAGCTTTTTTAGATAAATTTTTTGGAATCGGTCTAGATATAAGTGCAAAATGATTATATAAATAAACTTTAACTGTTAGATGAAATGAGTGATCTAAATCTGACGAATTCAGGGATATCGTACTTAGGTAACTGGGATGAGATCGTTCTTTTCTCTCATGTATTGGCAAAGTTTTTAGAAAAATCAGCCCCGCATCAAGACGCTGTAGAAGAATACGAAGAATGGATGCCTAAAGACCTAGATGATGAAAAAGACATGAAAGAGAAGACTGCTGATGAAGCCTGTATAGAGGAAACACAGGTAGAAAAAGACTTCAACGGAGCTAATGAAGAACTCAAAGATGCTGAAAATAAACTCAAGGATTCTGTGAAGGACATCGCAAATGGAGAAAATCCGGCTAAAGACCTCGGTGAAGCAGCAAAAGACATAGAAAGATTAGTCGCGGCGGAATCTCTAAGATCCTTGAGGATATTAGAAAAGTCCATCTATAAACACATAATGTTGAACTTCAATCCATATTATTTCGATACTGAAGATTTTTCAGTCAATCTACATAAAATTGCAAAGGAGAAGTACAAGCTAGCCATAAACATCTCTGATGAGGACTTAAAGAAAAAAGTCCAAGATAGATTTAAAAAATGAATTTAGGAGAATGGGGCCCATAGTAGGAAGGCCACTCCAACAAGTGCTGATACGCACACGAAGGTGAGCAGCACTCCAGCTTTTGTCATATCAAGAGTTTTGAAGTAATCGCTGCTGTAGGCGATGGCATTGGGAGGGGTGTTGGCGGGCAAGAGGAATGCGAAACAAGCTGCTACTCCGGCTACAAAGGCTAGTAACTTAGGGCTGAAACCGAGTTTGAAAGCTAGAGCGATAGCCACCGGAACGAAGGTACTCGAAGTGGCCGTTAGGCTTGAGAACAAAGTGATACTGAAAGCCGTCACGAAGCCTATGGTCGCTATAACGAGCAGTAATCCAGCATCGGCCAAGAATAATTCTAGACTGTTAGCCATTATATCGATCACACCCGTAGCTTGTAATCCAGAACCCAATGCTAAGCCTCCTCCGACCAGTATCAATATACCCCAACTTATCTCGCTAGTGGCTTCCTTCCAATCAAGGACTCCTACAGTAGGGAATATGAACATGAAACAGATGATAAGTGAGGCTATGTAAAGCCAGTCATCCGGTAGGAATTGAAAGTTGAATGCTTCTACTAACCAGAGTGCAAGAGCTATCCCGAAGAGTACCAAAACGTGTTTTTGTTTTCTATTTAGAGGTCCTATCTCTTTGAGTTCTTTTTTCACATCATCTAGCCCTCCCTTGATCCGTTCTACCTCAGGTTTGTAAACGGTTGTCATCAATTTCCAGGAAAGAGGTATGAGGATCACTAGGAGTGGTACTGCCCGGATTATCCAATCGAAGAAAGAGATACTGATACCTGCCATATCTTCTAGAAAAGCTATAGTTATCGGGACAGGTGGGGTTCCAACGGGAGTACCCATGCCACCTATATTTGCTGCGAAGGCTATTCCTATGATCATGGCTTTTCCCATGTTAGTTCCCTTTGGGTATTCCTTAGCCTTTTTTAATATGCCTATACCTATGGGTATCATTATGGCTGTAGCTGCGGTGTTAGATATCCACATGGATAAAAAAGCGGTCCCTGCCATGACGCCCAGGGTGAGTCTATCAGTCCTTTCACCCATGACTGAAATGAAGCGCAGACCTATCCTCCTGTCGATACCATATTTCTTCAACCCTGCAGCGATAACGAATCCAGCCACTAATAGTATGTTGACTGGATGAGCGATATAAGATAAAGCTTCTTGAAAAGATTGTATTCCAAAGATGCCCTGAAGTAAGATCACAAGCATGGCAGTAACGGCGATAGGTAAAGATTCAGTGACCCATAGAGCAGCCGCCACGAAGGCGATAGCGATCATGATCTTAGCGTCAGTGCTGAACTGTTCCGGAAAAGGTAAGAAGGTGATCATGACACCGATAAGGAAGATGATTATTATCGTAGTCAGCTTTCTATCTAGTTCGGGCATCTTTGGCTACTCCATTCTGATTTTGATGTTTCTAAACCACATCGGTTAAGTAATTTTTCCTCTTAACTGATTAGATCGAATTTTAAGATTACCAAATGATTATTAGGTTAGAATCTATTGAAAATCAAATAGAAGGTAATATTATGTCAGAAGGATTACTAGAAAAAAAATTAGACGGACTTTTAGGCGAAGACATATTGGTGGTCATGGACGATGACATCGTATCTCTGGGTGTGCTTGAAGAATTCGACGCAAAAACTCTAGTCTTGAAAAAAGTTTTTCAAGCACCGAGTAAAAAAATAGACTGGAAAAGGATCAGCTCAACATCCAAAAACAAAAAAGTTGGATTCATGGATTGGAGTGAAGTGAACTTGGAAGAGGTTTACGTGATGATAGAACATGTCACAAGGATATGGAAATGGGGCAAAATGAAGAAAGTCAAAAAGACTGACGGTAAGGTTGAAAGACCTATCTACTACGAGAAGGAATATCTCTGAACTCTAAATGATAACTATACTCAATATTCTTGCGAATATAACCATCCCTAATAATGCGAAGGGGTAAGTCGAACCATAGCCTGCACCGACATCTTCTGTACCTGTAGCTTTGATAGCTGCTCCGAGTCCTGGAGTCGAAGTCATCCCACCGGTTATAGCCCCAGAAGTCACTATCCAGTCCAGTTTCCATATACCTCTTAAGAGTAGTACACCGGCTGCTATGGTTCCTATAGCCACGAACAGGGTTATCAAAACAAGAACGACACCTGATTTTAAAACAGCTTCTACGAAACCGGCTCCACCGTCGATACCGACCACCGCTAAAAATAAAGCAAGAGTGAGTGACCTTATACTCGAAAGAACTTCGTGTGACATCCTCGTGTTAATAGGACCTATCTTACCGATATATCCCACGGCAAGTGCTGCTGGAAGTATTCCTCCGGTAATACCTAGTCTCACATAACCTAAAGGCCCTAAGGGTATAGGTATCGCACCTAAGATACCACCTAAAAGAACCGCTAGAGAGAATCCACCAACACTGAACGTCACTGATTCTTTACTGATAAAACTGTTTTCAGAAGAGGACAGATCGTCGATACTTTCTTTGAATTTCTGTTTCTCATCTTCTATATCGATACCCCTTATCTTCGGCCAAAGCTCTTGAAATATTATCACCGCGATCACACCGAAGGGGTATGCTACAGAATATCCTATGGTGATACGTGATCCTACACCTTCTCCCACTCCTTCGAGCTGGGCTCCTAAACCTGGAGAGCTGGTCAAGGCTCCTGTGAAAACTCCTTCGATAAATCTAGGATCTACTACCCCTAGTCCACCTAGCCCCTGAGCCCCTATGTACGTTAATCCCGCAGCTACAGTAGCCATCAGGAACCCAGCTATTATGAATTTTAAACCGTGGGCTTTGATGACTCCTCCGATATCACGGGCTGCCATGAGACCAACTGATGCTACGAACAGAGCGAGTGATATTATGAAGTAAGTTCTAGGTACCGTTACACCGAAATGTCCGATGACCAATCCTACGAAAAGAGCACCAGATAACCCGAACCGGAATCCCTTGTATTCCAATCTTCCTAAAAGTATTCCTACAAAAACTGTAAAAGATATGACTAACAGATTGTTCTCGATAAGAACTTCTATAAACGACACCTTTCCACCTCTCCATTGTGTTCAACATCGATCATTACCCATCTTATGTCATCTAGATATGACATGTAGATTTCGAACCTCTTTTTGCATGAGCTTCGGTCATATTTTTTTATCATCATGGGTTCCAATCAGGGCTCGGGTCTAAACTAAGTTATTTAAATAATTTTCCCTTTAAATGTGATGATGTGTTATTCTCCAAAAATTTCGTCAAAGTTTAAGTAGTGATTTTGATAATGATTTTATGGGATTATCTAACGAAGACATTAGAAAGATCATTTCATGGGTTGTGGACCATGGTTTGTCCA
>PULU01000038.1 GCA_003551065.1 Thermoplasmata archaeon
GTACAGGCTATGGTATATGGTAATACAGGTGACGATTCTGGTAGCGGTGTTGCCTTTACCAGAGATCCATCGACAGGGGAGAACAAGATATATGGTGAATTCCTTCGAAATGCACAAGGTGAGGATGTAGTTGCTGGGATAAGGACCCCTCTTCATATCGAAGACCTCAAAGATATCTGGCCTGATATATATGAGGAACTAGAGGAAGTATGCCATATCTTGGAAGAAGAGTACAAGGATATGCAGGACCTTGAGTTCACCATCGAAGATGGAGAGTTATACATCTTACAAACTAGGACCGGTAAAAGAACACCTAATGCCTCGGTCAAAATAGCTCACGATATGGCGGAAGAAGATCTGATCAGTGAAAAAGTAGCCTTGCTAAGATTGAAAGGCGAACAGATCGAAAAGATCCTACATAAACAGGTGGATCCAGAAGCAGATATAGAAAAACTGACCAAAGGTCTCAATGCGTCTCCAGGAGCAGCCTCGGGAAAAGTAGTTTTCGACACAGATGAAGCTGCGCTCAGAGGTGAAGAGGGAGAAGCTATCATCCTGGTAAGGGATGAGACCACACCCGATGATATCCACGGTATGGCAGCATCTCGTGGTGTCTTAACTTGTAGAGGAGGTATGACCAGTCATGCAGCCGTTGTTGCCCGAGGTATGGGTCAGCCATGTGTTGCCGGTGCTGAGGAGATCGAGATAGACCTAGAAGATGAAAACTTTACCATCGGTGATATAAAAGTTAAAGCAGGAGATATCATCACTATTGATGGGACTACTGGAGATGTCATACTCGGGGAAGCACCTTTGATAGAACCGAAGTTTACTGAAGAATTCGAGACCCTTTTAGAATGGGCAGATGATATCAGAAGGATGGGTGTTTGGACGAATGCTGACACCCCTGAAGATGCACAGAAAGCGTTGGATTTTGGTGCGGAAGGTATAGGATTGACAAGGACTGAACATATGTTCTTCGATACAGAACGTTTGGGAGTAGTCCATCAGATGATCATTGCTCAAGATGAGGATGATAGGCAAAAAGCGATCGATGAACTCATGCCTATGCAGAAACAGGATTTTACAGAATTGTTCAAAGTTATGGATGGGTATCCATTGACTATCAGATTATTAGATCCCCCTCTCCATGAATTCGCACCGACTGATGAGAATGCTCAAAAAGAGCTTGCGAAAAAATTAGGGATCGAGTTGGACGAGATCAAGAAAAGAGTAGCTAGATTGAAAGAAGCTAACCCGATGTTAGGACACAGAGGATGCAGACTCGGTATTACATACCCTGAGATATATAAGATGCAGGTTAGAGCCATTTTAGAGGCTGCTTCAGAAGCACAGGAAGAAGGCATCGATGCTCAACCACATATCATGGTACCATTGATCGGCAATGTTAAAGAACTAAAGGTCATCAAGGATGAGATAGTGACTCCTGTTGCGGAAGAAATATTTAGAGAGAATACAGCAGTGGAGTACGAAGTCGGTACGATGATTGAGATACCACGAGCAGCTCTGACAGCGGATAAAATTGCAGAAGAGGCTGATTTCTTCTCATTCGGTACAAACGACCTTACCCAGATGGGTCTCGGGTTCAGTAGAGATGATGTTGGAACTTTTATTCCCGAGTACCTAGATAAAGGGATAATCGATAAGGATCCTTTCCAGGTATTAGATCAGGAAGGTATCGGTCAATTGGTTCAGATCGGAACCGAAAAAGGAAGAAAAACCGATGAAGATCTCAGTGTTGGAATTTGCGGTGAACACGGAGGCGAACCGAGTTCTGTCAAGTTCTGCTATAGAAACGATCTAGATTACGTGAGCTGCTCACCTTATAGAGTTCCAGTAGCAAGGATAGCTGCAGCTCAGGTAGTAATAGAAGATGAATTGACCGTTGACGAAGGTATCGACGGTTATTAAACAAACCCTTTTTCTTTTTTTAATCACTGGGTTTTTGATCCTCAGATCGTATCCGCTTGTAACGTATATGTGTAGCTTGAAAACCTAGTTTTTTATAGAATTCTTCTATACCTGGATTATCTGTGTTAAGATGTACTGAAGGTGACATATCTTCAGGTATTATCTTTTCAACTAGTTCACTACCTATACCTCGTCCCTGGTATTTTTTTTCCACAGCTAGATGAGCGATATGGAACTTATCAAAAAAAGGAGTATATACTCCTGTAACAGCACCTATCAGTTGGTCTTCATGATATGCCACCATAGTTCTACCTTTATCAGTGCAGTAACTAAGGTCCTCTTTTAGAGCTTGCTCAGAGATGAATTTATTTAGATATCGATGAAGTAGATCTAATATATCGTCGAATTTTTCATCGGATTCTTTCAAATTATAGAGCAAGTATTTGATATCTGACATTTTACAACATGATCCTCCATCACTTATCCTTGTATTTCAATATAAAATCATTTTCTATAATATCGGCTGTTTTAGAAGGTCTGTTCAGTAAAGCATCTTCAACAGGGACTCCGTATTTCTCCTCATACTTGCGGATATATTCATCCACATCGATACCGCCTTCGTGGTTGATTCCTATGGATATGATAGAATCTGGGTAAAAGAATTCTATAGTTTCTTTTTCTTCATCTATGTTTGGAGGATCAAATCCTGGGAGTCCATCTTTTTCCTTCCTTCCTGGGGCATGGATAAGCACGATACCGTGAGGATGCACTCCCTTCATCAAAGCTAGAGGATTCCCTCCCTGAGGATGTGCTATACAGGCCTGGCCTTCGATGATTATCACATCAGCATCTTCTTCCGTAGATGCTTTCCAGACAACGTGTTCAGCTTCGCCACTTAAAAAGTCTCCACGGATACCGTCCAATGGGAATTCATATTTCGCACCTTGGATTATCCCGGTTTGTCCGGTGGCTACAAAAATAGGATTGTAACCCCGTTCTTGTAGTTCTTTGTATAGTTCCGCACTAAATGTTCGCTTACCTATGGCGCAATCAGTGCCTGAGATCAATATCCGTGGTGGAAAATCGATGTCTCTGAGTTTTCCAGTGAAAAAGTGTGGATCATCTGGTTCTCTTCTCGTATCCCAGATCTCTACACCATGTTCTTCTGCTTTCTTTTTGAACTCTTCTTCCTGGGAAATATGATCGTGACATCCATGTACGATATCCATACCGTTTTCCATAGCTTTTAGAAAAACATCTTTCCTATCGTATGGGAAACCTCCTCCATCCCTGGCGATACCGTTGATGAACGCTTCGGGTTTCCTATCCAATTTACCCATTGCGTCCTCTATACTTGAAAAGATAGGTATCTTCTTTTTTACATGGTCTACCACTTCATGTGCATATCTTTCCTTTATCGTACTGTCGATGACGCCAACGATATCGTATTTTTTTGAAAATCTAACCAATCCATTGGCTGTTTTACCGTCGATCCTTCCAAACTCACCTTCCGCATATATCAGTGCGGGTATATTTTCTTCAACAAACATATTTAACACCTGAAGTTAGAACAACTACATGTTTTCCATCCATTTCATTATTCTTTAAATAATCTTCTAAAGCCCCTAGAGCCGCTGCAGAGGCAGGTAAACATTTTATCCCATCATCTTCTAATAGTTTTTGGTAATATGTCATTTCATCATCCTTTAATCCTACACCGATACCGCCGGTATCGTATATCGCATTTACCGCTTCCTGCCCGTCTAGAGACCTCCAATTGAGTAAGGGCTCGTTGACTTTAGTCTCAATTATATCGTCTGGATTTAATTCTAAAACATTTTTACTCTCCTTCGCTATCGTCTCGATTATGGCATTATTTCCCTGGCTAGAACCTGCTAGCATGATGGGTATATCTTCTGAACGATTTTTCCTCCAAAGTAGTCTGAAACCGAGATGTATTCCAGCTAGAGTTGTACCGTTCCCCACAGGTACGGATATAGTTTTAGGAGTTTCACCCAGATCTTCCTGGATCTCTTCTGCTATATCTACATAAGCCACCATCGATATCGGAGTGTTTTTATTACCCGGATTTGCATCATACCAGCCATTTTTTTCAGCCATCTTTCTGCTCTCATCGACAGCCTCTTCGTACCCACCTTCTACTTTGAATACTTCGCTGCCATAGGATTTCATCTTCTCTATATTGTCCCCAGAATATTTTTTTGGAACGAATATCTTACATCCAAGTTTTGACTTACTTGCCACAAAACTCATTGCAACTCCGTAATTCCCACAAGAACCAACAGTTATCGTTTCATAATTTCTTATTATTGCATCATCTACGTGCTGTATGGCTAGTCTATCCTTATGCGTCCCTGTTGGATTTTCACCCTCTAATTTCAAGTAAAGTTCATCTATACCTAATTTGATTTCAAGTTTGTCAGATCGAGTCAATGATGTTTTTCCTATTCCGTACGTCATCAGAATTATATATTTAGATAATATGACATAAGTTTTACCGTTTTATTCGATTACCTAATTATTAAATACATTGATTATTATGTTGTTTTCAAATCGGAGGCCTTTAATTGGCGAGTGGATTGAACCATCTGGGAATGCATAGACAGAAACCTCCTACTGGGCAAGCTAAAATAGATGAAGCTAAAAGAAGAAGACACGAGGCAGACAAGATATTGTCACCTCTTTGGGTATTATCTCCGATATTGGGAGGGATAATATTGTTTGTAACTCTCTTTTTTTCCATTTTCTTTGTTTTAGAACACGAATTATTTGGAGGAGCGGCAGCGGTGATTATGATCATCATCGGATTGGTAGTTTATGTATTCTTGATAGCATACCCATGGTATCTTATGATCAAAAGGAGGACAGAACATTTCAAGAGGGATCATCTGCTGATGCAAGGTGTCATAGAATATTTGGCAAAAAAACAATCACAATCAGAGACCGATCTAAATCAGGAGTTAGCCACCCTCCGTTCGATCTATTCAGAAGCAAATTTTGAGGAAGATGAAAAGAGTCCTATCCTTTATACTGTCTTGGCTATCGTGATCCCTTGGATAGGGATTTTGTACGTGCTCTATTTCCTGATGAAAGATATATACTCTCACCATCAAAGGATAACAGCTTTCATGGAAAACACCAGGATCGCCAGCAATAAGCTTGGTGAATCTATCGTTGTTCCATCCTGGAAGACTCTTGAAGAAAGGAATTTCGTCATCTACTTTTTGATATCCTGTTTCTGTACTCCTTTCATGTACTATTGGATGTATTCTATCATAAAAGACTATAATGAACATTTTAAGAACCAGTGGAGATTTGAAGACCAGATGGCTAGTGGATCGGCTCCTAAGTATGGTCAGGGAAGATATGGTCAGCCGGCTAACCAGAGACGTGTGTATCATACTGAGGTTTTATCTAGACCAAGACAGATACCGATGTCCGATGATCAAACTAAAAACAGATGTTCTATTTGTGGAAATCAGATGAGGTATATAGAGCAGTATGATAGATGGTACTGCGATGAGTGTAAAGAGTACAAATAAAAATTAAAATAGGGTAGGATAGATGACAACTATGTCCAATATGGCGATAGGAAATCCTGATATCAGATCTCAGAGTACAGAAAAAGAACTCCCCCATATAGAGAAAGTCATCGGTGTACATCTTGTTTCGTTGGCCATCACTGTTTTTCTAGGTATTATCCTTTTTTTGAGACAAGCACCATCGACGTATTTTCTCCTAATGATATTTCTGACTGGACCCATATACGCGGTAAATCTACCATATGTTTTTCGATATATGAAAAGGATCGATAAACTCGTGGATAGAGAGGTCAGGAGGTTGAACAGATACACGGATAGATCTCCAGAAGGTGAAACGCTAGATAATTATAATGGATATAAATTGATATCAGATAGATATGCGATAAGTAGAGTTTTATACGAACTAAGAGAAGAGAGGATATCTGAAAGATGGTTCTTGATTCTTTCACTGACACCTATCTGGCCTATATTGTTCTATTATGGTCTATATAAGATATCCAAGAAGATGAAACTCATCGAATATCTTCAGAAAGAAATATCAGGAGGTAGAACAACACAACGAGATAAATTGCCAAAGATCGTCAAATCTGATGGTGAAGGATTTTTTAAGATGGGATTTAGACATGATATTTTCTTTTTGGCTTTCTCTATCATATCTATCTTCGGATTCGCTTTAACTTTTTCTCTGATAGGTGTTGGATTTTTTGCTCCTTTTTGGATAGTATTACTACATAATAAATTATCAGAGAGATCAAGTCTATATGATATCAGCAGAGAAGAAAAATCGCTGGGAAAAGGGAGCTATATTACCTTCTCAATATTAATATCCTTTATTTGTTTCGGGGCCACATCCGGCTTCATAGCCGCTATTTCGAATACGATATATGCTTCTATCATTTCTCCCATAGGTCTTATAAGTCCGACGGGATTCATACTTTTCCTAGTGACAGTTATCGCACCACTGACAGAAGAACCTTCTAAGGTGGCTAGCTTCTTCCTTTTAGAAAAAGATGAAGCTTCAAAGATACCCCTTTTCTATTGGTCTTTTTTCGGTATGATAGCTGGTCTCGGGTTTGCACTTATTGAGGATTATACGTATTTTCAACAATTCTATTTGACTTACTCTACCAGCGATAGCTTATATCTCCTGCTTTTAAGATTGTCTAACCCTGTTCATCTTATAGGAGGGGCATTGGGGGGTATAGGAGTTGGTCTCTGGAGAAAAAATAGAAATATTTTCTACCTATTCATATTCATCTTTTTAGCCATGTTCATACATGGGAGTTATAATTTTATGGTAAGTATAGGAGGTGTCTGAACATCGAGCAGACCGATGGTCATGAGAAAGAAAATGTATCCGATCCTAGGATCTATCTTCTTTTATCTTTTCTGATGGTTTGGTATGGCATGGCATGGGTATTATTTCGATGGATCATGGGAAATATCACAGTTATTGATGAAGAAATCACCATTATATTATCCAGCAGATATTTTTCTCCTATTATGTTGATCATATTTGTTTTGGCAGGAGTGATATTGTTTATAAATGGAATTTTTAAATGTAAAGGATAGAATGAATGAAGGAAATCAAAAGAAAGGATTCAAAGAGTTTTTCCAGTTTCTTCGTGAAAATAAGGATTATCTATTATCTCATCATCCAGACTGTTCAAAATTCGAAGACGACTGTTACCGATTGTTTGAAAAGAAGTTATGTGTTGGATGTTTTACTGCATATCCGATCGCACTTTTAATCGTTACACTCTGGTTATTTGGTTTGATAGACGTACCGACAATATATTCTTTTAGCATCGGATTAATTTCAGGTATTCTTCAATTTTTGAGTTTGACAAGTATTTCAGATAATAAATTAGGTAAGATATCTATCAAGATTTTTTTGGGGATCGGTATAGGTTTTTTCACTATTGGGATATTCTCCTTACCGTTGATATTCTTTTTACGGCTATTACTCTTTTTACTTTGTATAAATGTTGCCGGACTTTTCTCATTTTTGAGGATGAGAAAGATAAAAAATATTTGTAGAAATTGTGAATATAATAAAAAAGGGTATACTTGTCCAGGATTTGAAAATTAGAGTATAGAATTAAAAAAAGAAAAAAGGTTTTATGGTCTTATTTGTATTCCTGGCAATTGTCACAGTACCAACGATTGTGTTCATCTATATGTCTCATCTGGTTCTTGCAGGATGGACATTGTTTTGACTGTTTTGGTGGTTGCTGATGGTATTGTTGCTGTTGTTGAGGTGGTTGTTGATAATATTGCTGCTGTTGTCTTTTACGCTCGACCTCGGCCATATCAGGTCTAACAATCAACCAGATGATGAGTCCGATGATACCAGTGAGTAGTACTATTATCAGCCATAAAGCACCACTCTCATCTCTTTTTTCTGCGTCTTTGTAAACCCAGACAGCGAGTGCGATAGCTATTATGAAGAAAATCAATGGTATCAAGCACGCTAGACCGACACCGAGCCATTCCATCTGTAATGTAATTTCTCCAAGTAGGTCGATCGACGTCAATTCATGGATAGAACTTGCTCCTAACATCTTTTCACCTTTTTTGTTCTTCTCACCAGTATAAACCAGCTTGTTATAAATATTTTATTGAATAATATATTTTATTTTGATCCTCTAGATTATCTATAGCAGTGTTTTTAGTAAGTACAGGGGTGTATGAATTTGCTTAATGATATTAGATGTGAGAAGGAGACCAGATATAGAATATATTTCCTTTTCTCTATCTTGATGACTTGATAAAGAATAACATAGGTATTTTTTAGATGAATTATGGGAAAAATATCTGTTATTGACGAATAAATCGCTATTATATTGTTAGTTATATATAATTCAGTTGTGATGTTGATCACATTTGTCTTGAAAAAATAAAAGAAATATGTCATAACTGTAAATATGTAAGAAAATGGTCTAGATGTCCCGGATTTGAAAATTAGAGTATAGAATTAAAAAAAGAAAAAGGGTTTTAGGGGTTTACTTGTATTCCTGGCAACTGTCACAATACCATCGATTATGTTCATCTATATGCCGCATCTGGCTACCACATGATGGACATTGTTTTTGTTGTTGCTGTTGTGGTGGTTGCTGTTGGTATTGCTGTGGTGGTTGCTGTTGATGTCCTCCTTGCCTCTTACGCTCGACCTCGGCCATATCAGGTCTAACTACTATCCATATTATTAGACCAATCAGACCGGCTATAAGACCAATTATGAGCCATAGAACCGCGTTTTCGTCCCTCTTCTTCGCATCTTTATACATCCAGATACCGATCGCGATCCAGATGATTAATGGGACCAACCATACAAAACATAGAGCTCCAGCGCAGATACCTGGTAAGAAATCTATGTCCCCATTATCGAACTGCATCAAGATATCCATCATATTCATTGGTGTTATCATGCTTATATCACCTTCTTTGTCAAGATGGTAAACAGAATTTGAGTATTTAATTTTTTTCAATTATCTATAAATAGATTATATATAAAGAACCAAGAAATTCAGATAATACTTCATAGCTATAAAAAGCGGGCCTGAGGGGATTCGAACCCCCGGCCGATCGGTTAAGAGCCGATCGCTCTGCCTAGCTGAGCTACAGGCCCATGTGTTTTTGGCTAGAAAAGGCCTAGATATAAATATTTTCACTATGA
This sequence comes from Thermoplasmata archaeon, assembly GCA_003551065.1. Classification (GTDB taxonomy): domain Archaea; phylum Thermoplasmatota; class Thermoplasmata; order Halarchaeoplasmatales; family Halarchaeoplasmataceae; genus Saliniplasma. The sequence goes on from PULU01000038.1 coordinate 9,175, forward strand.
AACGGGTTGAAAATCCACCCAAATTTATTTATACATTCTAGAACCTAATTTAATTGTCATACGAAATGTCAGACGATGGTGGGATAAATGGGACGTAAACTACCCAAATACCTTAGGGATGATGAAGTAAGAAAACTTCTTAACGCACCTCCTAGAAAGAAAACAAGGGATAGATTGATTCTAAGAATTTTATATAGATGTGGTCTTCGTGTATCCGAATTGACCAGTTTGAAGATCCAAGAGATCGATTTTGAAGAGGGTATGATCACTATCAGAAGTGGGAAAGGAGATAAAGACAGGGTAGTCCCTGTAGATGCGGATACTCTAGATCTGATAGAGTTTTATAAAGCTGGAGCTGAAGAGGGAACTTTGATATTATCTGAAAGAGGTGGATCTATATCTACCCGACAGGTCGAAAGGATAGTAAAAAAATATGCTAAAGTGGCCGGACTGAATAAGAACGTTTACCCACACATGCTAAGACACAGTTTTGCTGTACATTGTTTGAAGGCCGGGATGAACCTCAGAACCGTCCAGAAGATGCTCGGACATTCATCGCTTACCACAACACAGATATATCTTGATCTAACTGGAGAGGATATCAAACAGGATTATGAGGAACACCCTCTACCAGCCTGATGACAAATATTTGGAGATGAAGATCATGGATAAAGTATCTGAGTTTATAGAGGATCGATCTGATGAGATGAAAGAAACACTGATGGAATTGTTAAGATATCCCGCCATCGGACCTGATAACGACGGTGACGGGGAGATGGCTAAAGCAGAATATCTTATGAATATACTTCCAAAGTTCGGTTTCGATAAAATAGATAGGTATGACGCCCCAGATGATAGAGTTA
>PULU01000071.1 GCA_003551065.1 Thermoplasmata archaeon
AGAGACAGGGTTGACGGGTGCTAAAGGGTTAGAACCCGGTTTCTTCGAGGGTAGGACCCTGATCAATCTTGATAGTGAAGAGTTCGGTACTTTCACCATCGGTTGTGCCGGTTCTGGTGATAGTTTTCTAAAGATCCCAGTTAGATATGAGAAAACGGATCCTGAAGGATTTTATGAGATCAAACTAGATGGATTAAAAGGAGGTCATTCAGGGCTAGACATCCATAAAGGAAGGGGTAATGCTATCAAGATATTGAGCCGTCTCATCTATGAGTCCTGTCTCAATCCCCCAAACCCCATATCTTTTTGTGTTCACAGTATAGACGGTGGAAACGAGAAGAATACTATACCTTCGCGCTCCTCACTTATATTAAAATTTGAAAAGGGAAAAAAAGAAGCATTGGATAATATGGGCGAGATATTTTTAGATATAAAACAAGAGTATATAGCCGTTGAAGAAAACATGGAACTCAAGGTAAATCCCGTCGATATAAAAGATAAGGATAGAATGGTCATGAAAAAAGAGGATTCGATTAGAGTTTTAGAACTCATAATATCACTTCCCGACGGGGTGATGTCTATGAACCAGGAGGTCCCAGGCCTTGTGAAAACATCCACTAATCTAGGTACAGTCAGTACGAAAAGCACCAATATTGAAATCAGTATGATGACCAGGAGTAATTTGAAATCGGAGATATTAGCTATCCGGGATAGAATAAGGGTCATAGCTAATAGATTCGATTCAGAAGTTGATGAAAGTGAAGCCTATCCTGGTTGGAATTTGGATACAAATTCTAAGATACTTGATTTATCTAAAAAAGTTTACAAAGATATCTTTAATAAAAACCCGGAGATAGGTGCAATGCATGCAGGGTTAGAGACCAGAGTGATAGCAGTCAAGTTCGAATATATGGATATGATATCGTTTGGCCCTACTTTGAAAGGTCCTCATACTACTTCGGAAAAGGTAGATGTTTTATCTGTAAAGAAACTATGGGAATTGGTGACAGCTATCTGCGAAGAATTTGCTCGAGTTGATCCTTAAAAGAAATTCAACTACCATAACTACGAAGTGGATGAACGATATCAAAACATGTGAAATATGATATATATTAAGAAGGGATATATACGTTGGTTAATTCACTGTAGTAAAATCGACTGTTCAAAGGATATCAGGAACAGGAGGAATAGATATGGCCAAATCGAAGATAGATTTATTGATAAAAAAACATGAAAAAACTAGAAACAGAGGATTGAATCTCATCGCATCGGAAAATTTCGTGTCTAAAAGAGTGAGAGAAGCACTTTCTTCAGATCTTGCCGGGAGGTACCACACAGATCATTATGGTGGTTCTGAATACATCCGGGATATAATAGAGATCACAAAAGAATTAGCCAAGGAGTTATTCGATGCAAAATATATATTTATAGAACCTATCTCTGGGAATATATGTGATCTATGTGTTATATTATCCTTCACCGAACCAGAGGATCAAGTCGGGATGATCCCCGTCGAAAATGGAGGTTATCCCCTAGGGATTAAAAAATTTGCCAGATATCGGAAGGATATACCTGTAAAAAATAGCTCCTATGAAATAGATATTGAAAAGATGCAGAAGAGGTACATCAAAAATCTTCCTGAACTAACATTATTGGGTTCATCTTGTATTCCGTTCCCCAGTCCTCTAAAAGAGATATCAAGTTCTATACAAGAAAAACATCCAATCGCCTACGATGGTTCTCATGTTCTTGGTTTGATAGCTACGGATGAGTTCCAGGACCCCCTTAACGAAGGAGCAGATATATTGTTCGGTAGCACACATAAGTCATTTTACGGTCCTCAGGGCGGGATTATAGTCACCAATAACGATGAATACGCCTACATGATGAATGAATATTTAGAAAAAGAATCAGAGGGCGGAGTAGGGCTAGTTAACAACCCCCACCCAAATAGGATAGCAGCCTTAGGTATAGCTTTAGAAGAGTTATTGGATGATTATGAGTATGGAAAAAGGGTCGTAAGGAATGCTAAAACATTGGCTTCTACTTTATTTGATCTTGGAGTCCCTGTTAGGTTTCCAGATAAAGGATTCACAAAGTCCCATCAGATATTTTTGGATATGGGTAAGAAAAAAGCTGTGGCCTTTTGTAAAAGATTAGAAAAAGAAAAAATATTCATCGATATCTCTGGAAGGATCGGTGTTGCTGAAGTTACACACCGAGGGATGGATGTAAATGATATGGAGGAAATAGCACAGAAGATCTCAGAGGTCTATCGAGGTTTTTCTGACTAGGACGAACACCAATACTAAATATCGTAGTCTTTGTATAAATTCCAAGACCTTATTTCTTTCTGAGGAGGAGATTCATATCCGCCGATCTTACTCTGTTTCCAGTCAAACCTATTTTTCAATTCGGCAAGAAACTCAGCGAACTTAAATGGGGCAACTACGGTATCTATAACGGGAACCCCTATCTCCTCTTGTAGTTCTTTATAAAAACCATATTGTTTTGTACATCCTAAAATTATGACTTCTGCCTGGTCTTCTTCGACGGCCTTGATGGCTTCTTCTTTTATTATTCTGGTGGTTCTTTCAGGATCTTCGTGAAAATCTAGTACCCCTAGTCCTACACTCCTGAAAGAGGCTAATCGGTCTTTAAATCCATACTTTACTACATTATTTTCCATCTGTGGTATCCATTTCTTTCTTCCTACTATTATCGAGAATTTATGTCCGTAGGTTGATGCCAAATTCATGCTAGATTCAGCAGGTCCAGCGACTATCATATCGTTAGTTATTTCTCTTGCAGTTTGTAAACCAGGATCATAGAAGCATCCGATAATCGATGCATCGAACCCACTTTCTTCAGATTCTCTTATCTTCTTCATCAATGGGATGAGTATCATGTCCTCGTAAAAGTGATACTCAAGATGTTCCGGTCCCATCCTCCCATTGAGGGCCACTACATCGATTTTGGTGTCTTTCTCTTTACAAGATTCCAAAATCATCTTGATTTCCTTATCAAATCCATCACTTTTACCGAGAGGGTGTGCTATGATCCACCTTATTTTTTTATCCATAGAATTTGCCTCAACACCTAGATAGGAATGTTTTATTATTTAAATTTAGAGTATTCATGACGATTTATTTTGTAAGAACAACGGAACTACTCGGTTATATTTTCTTATTATTTGAATAAATTTTACCCTTATCTACGAAATTAAAAAAATATTCACAAACTATATATCTCTCCAAGATCATAGTATCTAGATAGGTGGAGAATATGGCATATGATTTTGAATTAGGCAGGTCTGGAAGGACTTTAGTTAGAGATATAATGCGAGTGAAAGAAGGAGATAATGTAGTTCTCACTGCTGATACAAATTCACATGAAGACGTGGTTAAAGCAACGGCTTCTGAAGTCTTCAGTGCAGGGGGTAAACCTATGGTTATATGGACAGCTACTCCTGAGGGTGTGGGCAAAGCTGCCGATGCGATGTTACCTCAGAGAACACTTGCAGGAGCATTAAAAGATGCTGACATTTGGATCGAATTCAATGAACAATGGTTGCTATATTCTACGGTATTCGATAAAACCATGGAGGAAAATGAAAAGATAAAATACATCTGTCTTGTTGAGATGAACCCTGATATGATGGTGAGGACAATCGGAAGAGTAGATATTCCAAAATTGGCGAAATTTTTAAAGTTGGTTGCAGAGAAAACTGAAAACGCAAAAAAACTCAAAGTTACATCACCTGCAGGGACAGACATAGAATTCGAAAATCATCCTGAAAGAACATTATCAGTCCGTACTGGAGAGGTAGAAGAAGGCATGGCCGCCATGTTACCCGGTCAGATCAGTTGGGCTCCAAATTTTGATACTATCAATGGTACTATTGTCTTCGACGGTTCTGTTGTACCTCCCATCGGCCTGTTAGATAATCCCATCGAAATGACCATCGAGAAAGGGAAGATAGTAGATATCCAAGGCGGTAGAGAAGCACAGCAGTTCAAGAATTGGCTTGAAAGTTTTAACGATGAACAGATGTTAAGATTAGCGCATATGGCTTATGGGTTTAATCCAGGTGCTAAATTGACCGGTAACATCGTAGAAGATGAGAGGATTTGGGGAGGTACAGAGTGGGGTATAGGGAACGTAGGTTCTCAACATCTTGACGAACGTGAAGGAGGAATAGCTGCAGCTTCTCACTGCGATGGTATATGTACTAACTCATCCGTATGGTTAGACGGGAAACAGTTGTTAGACGAAGGAATGATTGTGAATTTTCCCGAATTGATAGAACTTGAAAAAGAACTGTTGTGAGTATTGACAAAACATATTAGAACCCCTAATAGGGGTTTTAATTTTTATTTCTATATCTTGTTTAAGGTCAGAAATCTTTATGTTCAGTTCTCTTTATGATTTCTTCTTGAAGTCCCTTGGGAAGATTGATAAAGTAGTCGCTGTAACCAGCTACCCTGACCATAAGATTTCTGAATCCCTCTTGATCTTCTTGTGCTTTTCTCAGGAGTTCAGCACTCACTACGTTAAACTGAACATGGTGAGCATCCATAAGGAAATATCCTCTGATCAGGTCTCGTAATTTTTTCCTACTCTCATCGTTGTGGATCAGATCAGGAGATAACTTTTGATTTAAAAGCGTACCTCCGGATTTTTTATGATCTAGTTTGCACACAGAACAGAATACCGCTCCTATTCCTTTACGATCCATACCCTGAACCGGAGATATGCCTTCGGACAGGGGTCTTCCTGAAAGCCTTCCATCCGGGGTCGCTCCACACACTGAACCAAAGTAAACGTGGACAGTTGTAGGAAGTCCATATATCCTCCTCGAAGCCTTTCTTATGGGGGTTAAGGGATTATCTTCTACTATCTCAGCACATTTATCGAAGATCGATACTGCAATATCATCCGCTGAATCGTCATCGTTTCCATATTTTGGCGTTTTGTTTAAAAACACTTGTCTCATCTTCTCTCTGTCTTTAAAATCAGAGGATAGTGCCTCGATCACGTCTTCAAAACCATATCTTTCCTTTTCGAATACATTATGTTTCAGAGAGACCAAGGAATCGGTTACAGTACCAAGTCCGACCATCTGGATGTATTGGGTATTGTATCTAGCTCCCCCTCTATTATAATCTAAAGCATTCTCAACACAATCTTCTATCCATAGTGAGAGAAAAGGTACAGGCAAATTCTCAGCATAGATCCTTTCTATAGTATCGTTTCCCTTTATTTTGATCTTGATAAAATGGTTCAATTGTTCTATAAAAGCTTCGTAAAGGTCTTGAAAATCTTCGAATTTAAAAGGCTCATCTCTGCTGATACCGATCTTCTTACCGGTTTTAGGGTCTAAACCGTTATTAAGAGTAACCTCTAAGACCTTTGGCAGATTGAAATAACCAGTTAGTATATAACATTCTTTACCGAAAGAACCAGTTTCAACACAACCACTGACTCCACCTGTCCTAGCGTCATTTATGGATTTTCCCTGCCTTAATAGTATCTTAATTATCTCGTCATGATTGAAAAACGGAGGTTCTCCAAAACCGGGCTCTACGACTTCTAAAGCTCTATCTAAAAAGTTATCTGGAGTTTTCTTACTGGTCAGAACGGCAGTGTTAGGTTGAACGGTTCTCATCTCATTCAGCACTTCCAGAATTAGGTATGAAAGATCATTGACAGCATCGGATCCATCTTCATTCAACCCTCCTATATTGATCTTACAGAAATCGTTGTACGTATTACTCTCCTGGGCTGTGATACCCACTTTGGGAGGTGCAGGTTGGCTGTTAAATTTCAACCAAAAAGCTTCTAAAAGTTCTTTTGCCTTTTCTCTATCCAACGTACCATTTTCCATATCCGTTTTATAAAATGGGTGAAGGTGCTGATCTAATCTTCCTGGATTGAAGGAATCCCAGGGGTTTGATTCGGTAACTATTCCTACATGGATGAACCAATAATGCTGTAAAGCTTCCCAGAAAGTTCTTGGAGATTTTTTAGGAACCCTGCGACATATTTCGCACATCTTTTTTAGTTCCCTTTTTCGCTTTTCATTTTTCTCAGTTTTTAACACGTCTTCAATTTTGTCTGCATATCGTTCAGCATAAGTTATCATCGCTTCGGCGCATATCTTCATAGATTCGAGCTCTTTCTTCTTGGATTCATCGTTTGTGTCAATATTTTTCATGGCGTAGTCGATCTCTTGGATGATATCTTCAAGCCCCTTGCTGAATATTCTACTACCTCCTGCTGTATGCCCGGGAACTCTTTGTTCCATGAACTCTGTGAAAATACCTGCTTCGTAGGAATCTAACCAGTCTTGACTCATACTATTGAATATCTTTTCTCTTATCGTTTTTCTCTGCCAATAGGAATAGATCTCTTTTTCATACAATTTTCTATCTTCTTTATCGTTCTTGTAGGGATTTTTCTCACGGGAATCCAATATCTCTAGATCTTCTTCATTATGACAGCATACCTCCGGATAAGTTGGCACTTCCTTTATACCTGTACCTCTCAATCCGACTATCAACTGATCATCTTCGATGGGTAGACTGACGTTTTCCATCAGATGCTTGAAGGCCAACGCTCTCTGGATTGAGGTAGGGTGTCTGCTGATTTCGTTTTGTTTGTAAAATTCGGTGATCAATTCTGCTCTTTCGGTAGAGATGGCGACTCTTTTTTCAACACAATCGGTCCTCAATTTTTTGATCCTTTCGTTGATTGGACTTATGAAAGCCTCTCGTTTCTTCATCTCCTCGTTAAGGTCTATTTCTTCATTTCCGTTAACTATGAGATCTTCAACCATGATATCATCCACCTATGTGGACTCTAAACCCGGCTTTACTAAATTTATCTTTCATTTTTTTTATCTCTCTTTTAGTGGGTGCCCTTATATCTATACTTGATAAAGAATATGGTCTGCCTAACTTTTTATACTTTTCTTCTACATCATGAAATGGTAAAATATAGATATCTTCGATCGAATTTAAGTCAGAAAGAAAGCCTATCATGTCCTCGATATTAGCTTCGGTATAGGTTATATCCGGGATCATGGGGAATCGAATCCATACCTCTCCTCCTCTTCCCTGTTCGGATAGTTCTTCGAGATTTTGGATCACATATCTATTTGTAACCCCAGTGTACTTTATATGTTCATCCTCATCTATGATCTTCAAATCATATAAGAAAAGATCAAAATATTTCATGATCTTTTTGAATCGTTTTGGTTGTATATGTCCCGCAGTGTCTAATGCCACATGGATGTTTTCCTCTTTGCACTTTTTAGCCAGTTCCTTTACGAAATCGAAATGAAAAAGAGGTTCACCTCCAGATATAGTTACCCCCCCTCCGGAGGTTTCGTAAAATATTTTAGATCTTTTTATGGTATCCATAAGTGCCTGTAAATGTACATCCCTTCCAGCTCTAGTCAATGATTCTGTTGGACATACTTCGACGCATGCTCCACATGTTGAACATTTTTTTCTATCGATCATGGTTTTATTATTCATCACCAATGCATCCTCTGGACATGCTGTAATACAATCACCACAGCGGATACATTTTTCTTCGTAATAAAAAATATCATTTGACTCATCAAGCCCTTCTGGATTATGACACCATAGGCATTTCATGTTGCATCCTTTAAAAAATATTGTTGTCCTAATACCAGGCCCGTCGTGGATGGCGAATCTTTTTATATCGAAAATCTTGCCTTGGAGCATGTTAATTAACTAGGTAATTAAATGGTATTTAGAATTTTTTAAAGGATAAGAAATAACTGCTAACATAAAAAATTTGAACATGATATTAAAATTATTTAGATAAAGTATTTATACAACAACGTCTAAATTATTACGAGGTAAGATAACGATATGGCACCTTCGTCGGATGACTGGGATTTTATAATCGATAGGTTTAGAGATTTAAGAGATGAACACAATAGGTATGTTGTTTATCTTATATTCGTTTTTATCTTTTCTTTACCGCTGATATTTATCCTGCTTTATGTCGATCCTTGTTTATTCAATCTAGCTGTTCCAGGTTTTGCTCTCCTTATCCCCTACCATCTGTTCAAAGAGAGGAATTTAAAAGTTGTAGGTATAGTAGGTGTCATAGCTTTACTTCTGTTGGGATTGACTTTCACTGCCTATCAAGTTGAAAGTATATACATAGGTCGCTCTCCTGAAGTGGTCTCCTCGGATCACTTGATAGATGGTCAGATCGATAGGGTTCATGGAAGACCCGATGATAGGTTCGAATTCACAGTGATAGTTAGTCAGGATGCTTATGCAGACCTGATCTTAGATTACAATTATACGATACAACTTAATTTGAGTTATTATGTGGGTGAGGAAGAAACAGTTCAAGATAGGTATTTGATGGAATACAGGGAAAATATTTCGGATATCGGTAAACTTTATCATATTGAGATAAGTGATCTTGACGAAGAACTCTACGAGCATCATTTTACGTTGGATATAGAACGAGAAGACGAGGATTATAGTGAAGAAACAACGACCGCTTTTGGCCCTTTTACTGTCGGCAGGGGTGATCTCTACATTGCGATATTCGCTCAGTTGGTCTCTTCTTATATAATCACCTTTTCCATATTTTTTGCATTTTTATGGTGGAGAACTGGGACTTTAGAAAAAGCTGAGAAAAAAAGGAAAGCAAAGAAAAAAGGAGACCTGTCAGAAGAAGAGGATTGAAATCATGACGAAAATCTATGAGTACGAATTGGGTATGGCTGCGGATAGATTGGTCAAAAATTGCTTGAATTTGAAAGAAAACGAAACATTCTTGATCACCGCGGACACTCAAAGCAATGAAAGGGTTGTCAATGCTACTGCCCGAAAAGCTTTCGAGGTTGGTGCAAAACCGATGGTTTTATGGTTGCCATCTCCTCTGGGAGTTGGAAAGGATGCCGATCCAATGCTCCCTGTTGATGCTTTAACCGCTCTTTTGAACGAAACGGATGTCTGGGTAGAATTTAACAACCAGTGGTTATTGTATTCTACTCCTTTCGAAAGATCGATGGAGGAAAATGATAGATTGAGATATCTCTGTCTTGTTGGGTTAAACGAGGAGATGATGGTCAGGACGATTGGCAGGGTAAAAAGAGAAAGTCTTGAGGCGTTCATGATGAAAGTATCCGAGTTGACGAGACAAGCAGAAGATGTGAAGGTGACCACCCCTGCAGGAACCCATCTAGAATTCAAGAATGATCCAAATCATCCTGTTGATTGTGATGCCGGTGATGCTAGCAGCCCTGGCATGCATTTCTTAGCAGGTCAGATCGCATGGTCACCCGATTTAGAAACTATAGATGGAAAGCTAGTTTTCGACGGATCTGTAGATCCTCCTATCGGTCTATTAGAGGATCCAATCGAGATCAAGGTTGAAAAGGGAAGGGTTGTTGAGATAGATGGTGGCAGAGAGGCCGTAGAGTTTAAAGATTGGTTGAACAGCTTTGAACATCCTAACATGAAAAGATTGGCACACATAAGTTACGGTTTTAACCCAGGAGCTAGATTATCTGGAAATATCCTAGAAGATGAAAGAGTATGGGGATGCACCGAGTGGGGATTGGGTTATCTCAGTTCCCATAACGCTCCTCCTGAAGGGATTGATGCCCCCTCTCACACCGATGGAATTTGTTTGAATTCGACTGTTTGGTTGGACGATATCAAGCTATTAGATAAGGGGTCCATCGTTCATCCTGAATTAAAGAAATATAAGGAAATGTTTGAATGATGATCCGTTTTATCTTTATCTTATCAAATTTTTAAGCTTATAGGCAGGAAGATGATGGATGTACCGATAAGTGATCTTTTGGGCGCTTTCCTTGCGCTAATAGGAGCATTGGTTGTAGCGATCCAGAGTGTATTAGTGAGAAAAAAAACGGTAACCGGTTCCGTTGAAAAATTGATAGGTATGGTCATCTTGATAAACTTCATTCTGTGGACTCCTTTGTCCCTAATTTTATATTTCCCATCTTTCAATGTTACCTTAATAGGATTCACTGCATTTATTTTATCAGGCATATTCGGTTTTTTCTTAGGATATCTCTTTATCTTTTATTCTATTAAGCGTATAGGTGCTTCGAAGACCCACCCACTAATGAAGATACAAGTTGTCGTAGCTCTCATATTATCTGTTGTTTTTCTGAAAGAGACACTCACATCATATCATTTGGCGGGTGTCATATTTTTATTATTTGGTACCATGTTAGTATCAAAAGAGATCACCGGTGATAACAATAGTGGGAGATCTATAACAAGAAGTGGATATATCGATCTATCGCTACCTTTTATCGGCGGAATATTTTGGGGTTTTAATTGGTATTTTACTAGACTAGGACTACTAGAGGGGGTACCGATATTACTAGGCTTGTCCATCAGCTCCGGTGGAGGATTGATGCTTTTTGTGTTATTCCAGGTAGTTTCCAATCGAAGTTTAAAATCTATCAAGATACTTTTACCTAATTCTAAACCGTTCATTATCATCGGTGTGATCTGTTCCTTTGCATTCCTACTAAATTTTTCTGCTTTATCTATCGCTAGAGTGGTGGTTGTCAATCCTATCTGGCATATCTCACCTTTGTTCGTTTTGATCTTGTCTTATCTTTTTCTTCCAAAGCTTGAACAGTTGAGTGTAAAAATAATACTTGGCTCTCTTCTGATAGTCTTTGGGACTGTTTGTGTGATAATATTCATGTAAGACTTCTAAAGGCTGAAAAGATGAAGCACAACAGATAAATACCCCATCTACTTAAAAACCTTCAAGTAGCGGGTGAAGACCCGCCGGAGATGTGCCCTTTTAAGGGTGAATCCATAAGCAGCGAAGAAAGTGATAAGATGGCAGAAGAAGAATTCACATTGGAAGATGAAGAAGAGGAAATCGAGAACAAGCAGAGCATGTATAAGTACATTGAAGATGCGTGGAAGGATCCTGATGAGGGTTATTTGAAAAAACTAAATTGGGAACGTATCCAGAGATGGAGACGTGAAGATAATTTTACTCGAGTCGAAAGGCCCACTCGTTTAGATAAAGCTCGCAAATTAGGCTATAAAGCTAAACAGGGATATGTTGTTGTACGATCAAGGATAAGAAGAGGAGGTTTACAGAAACGTAGACCCAAAGGAGGGCGTAAACCAAAGAAACTAGGGTTGAAAAAGATCACACCTAGGAAGAATCTACAGCGTATCGCAGAAGAGAGAACTTCTAAAAAGTATCCCAATTTAAGGGTTTTAAATTCCTATTGGATCGGACAAGATGGAAGACATAAGTATTTCGAGGTTATATTGGTAGATCCACACCATCCAGTTATCAAGAACGATGAAAAGATCAACTGGATATGTGATGATTCTCAGAAGGGAAGGGTTTTCCGTGGACTCACATCTGCCGGAAGAAAATCTAGAGGGTTACATAAAAAAGGAAAGGGTGCTGAAAGATCCCGTCCATCTAAAACGAAAACTGAAAGATAAAAATACCACCTTTCCGATATACTCTCCATATGTTCCTAACTGAAGCTTAGACATATGCATTGTTTTTTTCTAGTGGGTTGTTTCTCCGTAAAATCCCTACTTGATCTTCAGAGTTGGGCCTCTCGCAAAAACCTTTGGGAACTATGGGTCGTTTTTATCATCGCCATGATCGGTCATGATATTATTTTATTTCCTTCCTCAAGGACCTTTTTAGGTATCAAATGGTCCATATTTTTGATAATAGTATTGTTCTTTTACTTTAAAGAAATAAGATTCCTAGTATTAGATGATAAGATAGCTTTACTTGCAGTGGTATCATTGCTCCACCTATACATGATCTCTGTATTTTTAATCCTATACACAGTATTATTACTTTTATTAAAAAGAAGGATTAAGCACGGTTTCAGCCATTCGAAAAAGATACCTACTTTACCTTTATCTACATCACCAGTTGTGTTCACAGTTGCTTTGTTTTTATTCCTATGATATTATCTTACATAGGGTAATAAATAATGCCTTAGAGCAGAGAGTATGTTGGCCTGTGATCCATGTATAAAAATTCTCAGGCTTGATAGGTTTAAAAGTAAAGATGGATTGTCATAGTCTAAATCTATGATATCTTTTACCTCGTTAAATGGTATCTGGTACCATGAACTACCATCGGATAATAGAAGACCATTATCAGTTATGTATAATTTTCCTCCTCCGGAGGCTAGATTATACTCTTTAGAATTGTCCTTCATCCTAAAATCAAACTGTACTATATCTATAAGCCTTGCAAACATCTAGTTGAATCAGGTTTATAACTCATATTTATATTTTAGCCCGTTTTTTATTAGTTCCTTTAGTTTATCTAAATTCTTATCTTCTAGTGCCGATATATGTAAACGTTTATTTTGGACCTCATCCACATCTAATTTATTATCTATCTCTATAATTTTTACGTCGGGGAAGCTCTCTTTAAGTTCAGAGGCGAGAGCTTCCTGTTTTTCGAGAGGGTAACCACATGTACCACTGGGATCATATAGATACAATATAAGATCCGCCAAACTCTCCAAAGCATTTACTGCTTGTTTTTCAATCTCGTTCCTTTCTTCATCCGGCCTATCCAGGAGTCCAGGCGTATCCAATAACTGACATCTATGCCTTCCTATTGTGAAATGTCCTATACCGACTTCTTTGGTCGTGAAGGGATACACGGCGACTTTTGGTTTACCACTGGATATCTTAGAAACTAGCAGAGATTTACCTACGTTGGGATATCCTGCTACGACGACGGTAGGTAGATCCGAACGTATATCCGGTAGTGAGTTGAGCTTCTTTCTACACTCGTTTAAAAATGCAAGATCATCATCTATTTGCTCGAGTATCGACGATGTTCTACCGTAGGCTTGCTTTCTAATCTTTTCCATCTCCTCTACGGTATTTTTCTTCATCAAATTTCTAGCGGACTCCATGAGTATCCTCTTAGTCCTACGTCTTGCCCAGTTGACTGCACCGATACTTTTCTTTAGTTTATCTACGCCTATCATTATGTCTATGATCTCATAATAGAAAGGTGGAAGTATATCTATAGAGGGAAATTCCTTTTCGTATCTTTTAAGGGTGTCTTCTAATGTGTGGGCGATCTTATTGAGTTTCGCCGAATTAGTTTTTTTTGTACTTTCTTCCCTAGTGTTGCCCTTTTTATCGAGTTTAGATGCCCTTCTGAATGCTTTGTCTACGAGTTGTTTTGAAGTTAATATCGGAGGTATATTAAAGTCCATGAAACCCGTTAGATTCTCATATCGGTTAAATTTAACGGACTATTTCGACGAAAACGCTTAAAAAGGACCTGTTTCTTTGGCCGTATAGGTGCTACGTATGGAAGAAGGAGACCTAGTTTACGTGGATTTCGATCTATGGATAATGCCTGATGATGAGGAAGAAGAGCCTATACTCTTCGACACCACAGATGAGGAAAAGGCTGAGGAAGAAGAAATCTATAATGAAGATGCCTCATATGGCCCCACCCCCTTTGTAATTGAAGAAGGAGAGATTTTAGAAGGTTTCTACAAAGCCCTCTTAGAAAGCGAAGTCGGTGAAGAAAAATCGGTCGAGGTCCCTCCTGATGAAGGAATCGGTAACAGGGATCCGGGTAAGATTGAATTGTTCAGCAGAAGAGAACTTGATAGAAAAGGTATCGATCCTGTCGTAGGCAAGGAAGTCGAGATAGATGATAGACGAGGCACGGTTATCCAAGCTACAGCTGGAAGGATCAGGATCGATTTCAACCATCCATTAGCTGGAAAAACTTTGAGATATGATTTTGAGATAGTGGATAAACCAGAGGAAGAAGAAGAGATCGTTAAAGCCATCTTCGAAAAGGATTTCAGAAAGTCTGAATTAGAGATTCAGAAGGAAGAAGATGCTTTAGATATAGTACTTCCAGACGAGTGTAAGTATGATCAAGGTTGGATCGTCAGCAAATATCGTATCGTAGGCGATCTTAGGAAGTACATAGATGTAAAAACGATCAATTTCATCGAGCAGTATGTCGAAGAAGATGAAGATGACATCGATGAAGAGGAATTAGAAGCAGAATTAGAAGAAGAAGTGGAAGCAGAACTAGAAGAAAAAGCAGAGGAAGAAGTAAACGAAGAGGAATAAATTCGCTCTCTAAATTTTAACCAACCCCATTTCCCTAATTGGATTAATCATGACCGTCAGAATAACCCACAAGCAGATGATCGTTATATTCATATTGATAGCGATATTCATAAGTCTATTATCATTTATGTTAGGGCCTGCTGGATCGATGTATGTAACTGTCGGTTTGGTAGTTATTTTTATAATCTTCAAGCTGCGTCAGTATGTAAAGGGAGAAAAGGAAAACGACTGATTTTTAAAAAGAATTATTAGCGGGCGTAGGGGGATTCGAACCCCCGTTCTACAGCTTAGGAGGCTGTCGCCATATCCAGACTAGGCCACACGCCCATTTTGTTTGTTTAATGGGTTAGTCTGGAGATAAGAGGAATTTGTAATTCCTTGGCATATCCAGACTATATTCAAGGGCATAGAGATGGCCTTGAAGGTTCGGGGAAAATTATAATTTCCCAGTAAGGCCACACGCCCATTTTGAGTCGAATTTTTCATATGGATGTATATTAGATAAGTCTTACGCAGGAAAAAGCTCATCTTTGGATTTTATAGTCTGTGTGTTCCTGAGGTATTTCTTTTCTATATTCAATATCTAAGATATCCTCTTGTTTTCTATCTTTACTCGACTTCATCAGGATTCGAAAGCCTAAGAATAGAGTCAAGATCGTTATCGAACCCAATGGAACCAATATATAGACCTCTTGGGCGTAAACATAGAATGTCACTTTTTGAGTTTCACTATTTCCAGCCCTATCCCATGCTCTTACTTCGATCTGGTTTTTTCCATTCCTCAATCTACTTGCTTCATATTCAAGTTCCTGATCCACATCCACCCATCTTCCTTTATTTATCCTGATCTCGTATCCATCGATGCCCGATAATTGATCATAGGCTTCCCATCTGATATCAACTTTCCTTGAATGGAAAAGATCTTCTTCCTTTGGCTCCGATATCTTCAGAACCGGAGATGTGGTGTCCACTGTAAAACTAGTATTAGAAACAATATAGTCTTCGGTATTGTCACTCACCTTTAGTTGAATCGTATGAGCACCTTCTTCAAGATTTTCGAGTATATGAACTGTTTCCTGTCCTATATGTTTCCATTCCTCACCTTCTTTTCTAATGTAGTGTTCCCTTATTCCAATACCACCTTCGGATATCCACTCTATTCTCACATCTTCAGTATTCAAGTAAATACCATCTTCTGGCTCATCTATCCGAATTTCTAATTGTTCGAAAGGACTAATTAAAGGGTATTTGTCAGTAAAACCAATACCCTCAAAAGGTGTATCTGCGAAGCCATCCGATCCTTCCTCGTCACGTTCTACTCCGGAGTATCTATCCTCCCCATCATGATCATACCAATAATTTCCACCACCTGGGTATTCTCTGTACCAGCTATTTTCTTTGCTCGTGTCTCTACCTGGCCCTAGTTCACTTTCAAAAAAATTGTTGTGATATACGTCGTTATATTGTGATTGGAGTAATAAAGAAACACCCCTTCTACCTTTTGAAAAATCATTTCTATAAATTTCGTTATTATGTGAATTAGCCAATAATAAACCTTGTGTGTTATTTCTAAAAGTATTACTAGAAATTATATTCCGACCAGACGATATCAGAGTAGCGCCTTCAGTATTGTCTACAAATACGTTTTCCTTGATGAGATTATCAAAGGAATTGATCATGTATAATCCCCAACTATTGTTTTTTAAAACACATCCAGTTATAATATTATGATCGGAGAAACCCATGAGTATCCCATCAGTTAACCCGTCCAAATGTTGATCTTTGATCTCAACTCCTGTACTATTTGAAAGGATGATCTGACCCGCTTCTTTTTCTAAAATTCCCTGTGTTTTATTGTTCAAATAAATTACGGGTTTTCCATTTACTTCGTTATCGGTACTTATAATATGTGTATTCCAGTGTTTCACTTCTGGTCCGCTTAGAAATATACTTGAATCTTCAATAGAGTTTCCATCTAATCGATTGTTCATAGACCTTAATAATCCGATGGCATAGCTACTATACTTGATATCATTATCTTCTATACTGTTATAGTTTGAACGGAATAACCTAATGTTATAGATCTCATTTCGTTCTACAAAATTAGAATTGATCTTATTGTGATGGGAATTATATAGATAAATGCCAAACTTATTCTCTGCTAGGGTGTTATTGATGAGAACATTATCTTCAGAAAAGGCCAACTTGATACCTGCTGAGGAGTTATACAGATTAAGATTTTCCACTAGCATGTTATTACAGTTAACGAGGATGACCTGACCTGCATCTTCTGGAATACTTCCATATTCATCGTTTTTCCAGTAGTAGATTGGTTGGCCGTTGACAGTATTTGATGAGTCTATATCGTGACTTGTCCAATGGTACAATATATCGCTGTAAAACATTAGTCCGGTTCGTTCTAATGAGTTCTTAGTAAGATCACTCCTCTGAGAATAGTGATGCACAATACCATAGTCTCCTCCTTGGATAATATTATCATGGACAATGCTATCTATCGATGAGAATAAACTTAAAAAATAGGTATTGTTTTTTCCGGTATTGTACATAATATGGTTACTTTTTGACCCATATATCTCTATAGAATAACTACACTCAGTAAAAAAGTTATCTTCTATCCTATTATTATTAGATTCGGATAACATAAGACCTATGAAAGAATCTTTGAAATTATTTTCAATGATCAGGTTATTGTTTCCCAGATCTATCGATATATCCATAAGATTATCAGTAAATTCGTTCTCCATCACCCCTGTCAGTCCGGATTTTATCATTAATATACCATCAGAGATGTCGAAGAATTCGTTATTAGAAATAATCGTGTGGTTTGACTTCTCTATTATTAATCCATTTCGATTGTAAGAAAAATTGTTTTGGTGGATCTTATTGTGATCCGATTCTAAAAAGCTCATGCCTGTATGATAACCTGATATGTTATTTTCCATAAAATCATTATTTCTAGATGTCATTACTTCGATGCCTGCATCTCTTCCAACATCTACTTGGACTTTTTCGATCATCTCCCAGTTCTCAGAGCTAGCTGTAAATGTCAGTTCTATTTCTCCATGTACCTCAGGTTTCCAACTGCCTGAATAATATCCATCACCTTTTACCTGGTCCCAATCAACACCATCGTCTTCGAGATAGATCTTATCTTCTTCAGTGTCGAATTCAACTGATACGTTGATATCTGATATAGGATGAACCCCATCGGTTATGGAGACCATCAATCCGGTTTCTGATAGAACATCATGTCTAGACGAATTGCCAGGACTGTGGACCCAAAAGTATGGTTCTTCAGGTGTGATTGTCGGCTCCATGGCTTTAGAGGCATTTATCCTACCTTCAGTCAGACTGGTATCTTTCAATGAATCTAATCTATCTGCTGATGAGAGTATTATATTCTTGATTTGGTTATGATTATAAGAAGCGTTAGAGGATGCGATGAGTGCTGCTAATCCTGATACATGAGGGGCGGACATAGACGTTCCGGACCTGTACGTATATCTATTATCGATATCAGTGCTATTTATGTCTTCACCAGGAGCACTAACATGAACACTGTTTTCTCCATAATTGGAAAAGCTTGTCCTACTATCATCATGTTCTGATGCGCCAACAGTTATGATATTTGTGTGTTTGAAACTAGCTGGATAAATAGGATGCCGCTCTATATTTCTGTTAGAGTTGCCTGCAGCTGTTACGAAAAGTATACCAGCGTCTCTTTGTCTAGCTATAGCTTCTGATAGTATCTGACTTTTTCCAGTGCCTCCCCAGCTGTTAGATGTTGCTACAATGTTATCTCCCATGACCCTCCGTGTTAGAACGTAATCCAAAGAAGCTACTGCATCGGAAATTGTACCTCTACCACCCCGATCAAGGAATTTTAGACTCATCATACTGATATTCCAGTTGACGCCTACGAGACCTTTGTCGTTGTTTCCTACTGCTCCGATAGTACCGGCTACATGGGTGCCGTGACCATGATCATCCAACGGGAAATAAGAGTCGTTCACGAAGTTGTATCCGTGATGCCCTGCCTCATTCTCCCACATATTATGTGCTAGGTCTTCATGATTATAATCGATACCTGTATCTAATACAGCTACAACGATATCTTCATCTCCAGTAGTTATATCCCACGCTCCCGGTGTATCTATGTTTTGCATACCCCATAGTGAGGGAAATCCTGGATCATTCGGGATTTTATTCGATCCTTGATCCTCGAATAATTCAACCAGATAATTCGGTTCTGCATGCTCGACACCGGGCAAACTAGAAAGTATCCTGATAGCAGTTTTTACGTTTATATCTCCTTCGAGTTTTAGTTCAGCAGAATCCATGTAGGAAAATATCCTTTTGGAACATATATCGATGTGATTTCTGATCTTTTCTATTCGATTGTAGATATGGTCTTTTCTCGTATCCACACAAGTTGTTTCAGGTACGGCCTGTGTATCGAATTTTACCAGAACAGTTTCTTCTTCGTATTCTATATCCTCATACTCTTCAATCTCATTTTCTTTTATTTGGTTTTTTGATATATCGTTCGATTCTGATTCCAGAAGAAATATACCGGGACCAGCATTTCTAGATATAACATTTTCTTTGATGGTATTATCGCTAGATTCATGCAGATAGATACCGTATCGATTATCCGTTAAAACGTTGTTTTTTATCAATCCATTAGATGCATTGAATAGATAGATCCCACTATCTCTATAATAATTTAGGCTGTTACCCTCTGCACTGTGTATGGAGGAATAACGAATTGTAAAATGCTTGGTCACGTTCCCGATATAGATACCATAACCTTTATTTTCACCATCCACCTCAAGATATTCCAAGATGAAAGGTTGCTCTTCACTCCCATCTCCTTCCCATCCTTTCGTATCTGCTAATTCATCGAATTCCCTGTTAGAATCTATGCGTATTGATTCGATCTTCCTCAGTCCATTTATATCAAATTTACTTTCTTGGGAGACCTGTTTCTGTGGACGGATCGGATCATATTCAAAACCTTCTTGATCGCTGATTTGCCTTCTCGAAAAATTTGACCTTATATCCATATCGTGCCCCTCCGGTGCAGAATGCTGATAGTTGTTGATCTCATCCATTTCAGCTCTTACACCGGGTTCATTTTCTTTTTCTGATATAGATGAAATGGATTCCCCTCCATTTTCTATATTTTCAATGCTATCATGGGTGTTGTTTATGGAAAAAGCAAATGAACTGCTTATAATTATCGAAACCACTAAGCATAATAATATCTTTTCAGCGGGCATATCTTTTACAGTCTTTATAACGTCTATTATCCGTATTATTACTTTTTGGTAATTAGTTATAGAAGAGTATGGGCCCGGCCGGATTTGAACCGACGACCATCTGGTTATGAGCCAGACGCTCCGCCATACTAAGCTACGGGCCCTTGAGATGGCTCATAACAATACTTGTTATTTAAGATTGATGTATGGGCCGAGGCGGAATCGAACCGCCGATCTTCGCCTATCCTACCGTTTTAGCGGTTGTAAGGGCGACGTCATGACCCCTAGACCACCGGCCCATTTGGTTTACTATTCAAGATGAATCAGATTAGTCTTAAATATTTAACTCTTTTTGACTGTCGCCTTCCAAAAGACTAATAACGATGTTATTGATTGATACTACATAAATCGAACACTGAGGTATAGATATGGCTGTTAAGAAAATAAAAGAAGGCATCTTCGAAGTGGGAGCACCACATTATGATCGAGAACTGTTTGACGAACTTATCCCTTTACCGGACGGTACTACATACAACGCCTACCTGATCAGAACTGATGGTGAGACCATCTTACTGGATACGGTGGACCCGGTTAAAACCGAGAGACTCATGAAAAACCTAGATGCTTTGGATGTGGAAAATATAGATTATTTGATATCACATCATGCTGAGCAGGATCATTCTGGGTCGATACCCGCTGTTCTAGACAAATACCCAGAAGCAAAAGTTTTGACTAACAAAAAGTGCAAGGGAATGCTGATAGATCATCTTGAGATTCCGGAGGATAAATTCCAAGTGGTCGAAGACGGAGAGGAGATGACCATCGGTGATAAAACCTTCAAGTTCATGGACATGCCGTGGGTACACTGGCCCGAAACCATGGTCACTTACCTAGAAGAAGATAAGATACTTTTCTCATGTGATTTTTTCGGATCCCATTTAGCTGTTAGCAACCTTTTTGTAAAAGATAAAAAGAAAGCATATCTTTCAGCCAAGAGGTATTATGCTGAGATAATGATGCCTTTCAGAACACCCATCAAAGGACACCTAGAAAGAATTGATGACATGGAGATAGATATAATCGCCACAAGTCACGGACCGATCTACGACGAACCAGAATTCATCCTTGATGCTTACAAAGAATGGGTTTCTGACACCGCAAAACCAGAGGTCGTCGTACCTTACGTTTCCATGCACGGAAGTACCGACAAGATGGTCGAACACTTTGTAGATCACCTGACAGAGCAAGACTTCAAGGTGATGCCTTTCAACCTAACCACTACGGATCTCGGAGAGTTAGCCATGGCACTGGTTGATGCATCGACGGTTGTGATAGGAACGCCAACGGTTCTAGCTGGACCTCATCCAAAAGCGGTTAACGCTGCATACTTGGCAAATGCCCTCAGACCAAAAATGAAGTTCGCATCGATCATAGGATCTTATGGCTGGGGTGGCAGGATGCCCCAAACAATAAAGGACCTTTTGAAGAGTTTCAACGGAGAATTCATCGAGCCGGTTATCGCTAGAGGACACCCTTCGGAAGATGATTTCAAGAGCTTAGAAGAGCTTGCAGACAAGATAATCAAGATGAATGATGGATCAGAGGGGGTAGAAGGGTAAGTTCTTTTCCAAAGATTTTATGTATATCTCATATAATATCAATATGGTGATAATATGTTCGCGAAAGAACCCATAGATTTGAAGAAAGTAAAGAAAGAAAATTCTGATAAGGAGATATTGAGGTTCGCTCTGGCTGCAGAACTAGATGCGATAAACTTCTATGAACAGATGGCCGATTATACAGAGAACAAACATCTTAAACAAGTATTGTTAGATGTTGCTAAAGAAGAAAAAGAACACGTCGGCGAGTTCCAGACACTTCTATTAAAATATGATAAACAGCAAGTCGAGATGATGGAAGAGGGCGAAGAAGAAGTAAAGGAAATCTTGGGAGAAGACTGAAAAAAACCCTTTCCTATTCTTTTAATATCTCAATCAAGCTTTTGGCATTCTCGAACATCTCGAAGTTGTTGAACATACAGTACACCTTTTCGAAATCTCTATCTAAGCCTTTCAACCTTCCAGCTAGCTTCATCAATTCTTCTTGTGAATAATTGTAGTCATAATCATATAGATCTTCATTGAGCCCGTGTGATCTCACATAAACGATATCATTTTTTGAAACTGGTCTCTTTCTCATTATATCCACACTATGGATCAGATCAAATTCGCTGCATATCTTTCTGATCTCATCTTCGTTCTCAGTCCAGTCCCCTCTTGGTTCCCATGCGATATTTAGTTCACCTTTATCGATCTCCTGAAAAAACTCGCGCATATTTTCTTTGTTCTCCTCAATGCACTCAAAGCTCGGAGGAGTCTGTAGAACCACTACTTTTGCTTCTAATGCTTCAGCAATCTTCTTCGTTTCATACCAAGCATCGAAGACCTCTTCATTAGGTCTTAGATAACCAAAATTCTTTTTCTGGTCCTCAGTTAAATATTCTTTGTTTTTACTCCAGGTAGGACTATCCGTGGTGTGAGTCAAGGCCTGCCAAGCCTTCATGGTGAATTCAAAATCTTCGTAAGCCTCTTCACTCCATCTTTTTGCAGTTTCTAATTTCGGTAAACTATAAAAGGTCCTATTGATCTCAACACACGGATAAGCGTCGCTGTATGCCTGCAATTTGCTTTTATAATTTTCTTCCCAATCTTCCCCGGGTTTGTAATATCTGTAACCGCAGGTCCCTATCTTGATCATAATATCCCCATCAGCGCATAATGCTATTATAGTAAAAGACACGACCTTTTTTACTTTTTTGTGTCTTTTACTAGCAGTGGAGCTCGTAACTTAGTTCAAAAAGTCGCGAGTTCCAATATACTTTATAAATTTGACCTACTTCCTCCACCATCTATAGGTATGGCTACGCCGTTTAAGTAGCTCGATCTTTTGGAACATAAGAAGGCTACGACTTCCCCTAATTCATGAGGCTTTCCTATCCTAGCTGATGGTACGTCCTCGACCCATGACTGGAGACCTTCCTCATAATCTTCAACATCACCCCTCTCAACGGCCTCATCTACTAGGTTCTGAATACGCCCAGTTTCATGTGGTCCCGGTAAAACTGAATTCACTCGTATCTCTGGGCCGAGTTCTCTAGATAACGTTTTCTCTAAACCGACGACGGCCATGCGGACTGAATTTGACAGTACCAGCGACTCTAATGCTTCTTTGACGCTTATAGATGTTATGTTCACGATGGTCCCAGAATCACTCTCTTTTAGATATTCAACTGATTCCCTAACAACTCTGACTACACTCATAACAAGCAGGTCGAAGGATCGATACCACTCCTCATCCGAAGTTTCTAGAA
Organism: Thermoplasmata archaeon; assembly: GCA_003551065.1. Lineage (GTDB taxonomy): Archaea > Thermoplasmatota > Thermoplasmata > Halarchaeoplasmatales > Halarchaeoplasmataceae > Saliniplasma. Next base: position 22,821 of record PULU01000071.1, read on the forward strand.
ACGGTTTACTTGGCGGTCCTCCTGCACAAGTCACTAGATGATCCATACCTCCGAATTCGTCAACGGTAACCTCGACCAGTTTTTTAATATCTTCTTGATCTGTGATGTCGCCCTGCTGTGTGATCACTCTTCCTTTTGCAATGTTTTCTATTTCTCTTTTAGCCTCTTCCAATTTTGACCCATCTCTTCCGTTTATTACGACGTTCACACCTTCCTTTGCTAAAGCGGTTGCAGATGCCTTCCCTAGCCCGCTGCTGGATGCTAGAACGAGTGCGGAATTTCCATCTAATCCTAAATCCATTTTCATTCACCTTTATACAGTAAAACAGTTTGGATTGTATAAAAGTATCGAAGACAATAAAATTTAATTCCTTAAGGATACATTCTATCTATAGATGTTGACCAAATATGGGAAAGGCAAGATAGTGGCGTTCTCGAGTATATTATTGAACGTAGTTATCTTTGTAGTAAAGATCTACATTGGACTTCTAGTAGGAAGTTTAGCTCTGTTATCTGATTCCATGCACAGCCTTTCCGACAGCGCCAGTTCCATAGCGGTTTTATTAGGTCTTTACATCGCTGAAAAACCGGCGGATGAGGAACATCCATTTGGACATGGAAGGGCTGATCAGGTAGCTGTTCTAGCTGTTGGGATCATACTTGTCCTAGCGGCCATCACATTTTTATCCGATGGTATTCAATCAATTTTGGTAGGTCCAGAACCGATATTTATGGGTCGGTCGTTCTATTTCTATATATTTTTAACTGCTGTGGCTAAAGAGATCATAGGTGAGATCAGTTATTATGTGGGTAAGAAAACCAGATCTGATGCTTTAAAAGCCGATGCTTGGCATCATAGGGGTGATGCCCTCACGACGATCTTGGTCATCGGTGCGATCTACGGATCTGGAAGAGGATATTTGTTTTTGGACCCCCTAGCCGGTATAGGGATAGCTTTACTATTGGGGTACATAGGAGGGTCTTACATCAAAAAGGCTACCAACAAACTATTGGGTGAGAAACCCTCGAAAGAATTATTGGATGATATCAAAAGCGTTTCGATTGAACAATCTGGTGTTACGGATGTTCACAATATACATGTTCACGAGTATGGTGATAAAAAAGCGATCTCACTGCACATGCATTCAGTACCAGGTACCACGATGAAAGGACATGAGATAGCTCACACCCTTGAAAATAAATTAGAAAGGGAATTTAACGCCGATGTGGAAGTCCATTTCGATCCCTGGGAACCACCAGTTAAAGGGATAAAGGATGACGTGATCCAGATCGTCAAAGATCGAAAAGATGTTAAAGATATTCATAAAATCGAGATATCTGAAACCGAAGATGGTCTTTTGATATCCTTCCATCTGATAGTTCCAAAACATTCCAAAGTAGGTGAAGCTCATGATAAGATCACCGATGTGGAAAGGTCTATCAAGAACATTTTAAAAGATAAAATACCGGCTGAAGTGAAGATCCAGGTACATGTCGAGCCTTGTGAAGAGGACTGCGAATACTGTGATATTGGAAAGGATAACTAAGTCATATAGACACTCGTCGAGGGAAACCTTATAATATAGGCGATATTTTTCAGCGATTAGCATATAGGTGTTACCATGGCAAGGACCAAATTATCTGATGATAGAGATCTTACTGAGGAGCAGAAATTATTTAAAGAAAGTATAAACGACTGGGCGGAAAGGAATTTCCCTCTGGAAAGAGTGATAAGGATCAATAGGGAAGGACATCCGTTCCCCCAAGATATCGTAGAAGGATTAGCAGAATTAGGATTGATTATGGTAACTGTCCCTGAAGAGCAGGGTGGAATGGGATTAACGTGGAGTGATCAGATCGTTATCGCTGAACAGCTCGGTTATATAGATCCAAGTATAGCAACTGCGGCAGGATTCATGGCAGTTGAAACCGGATGGGGATTCACCATCAATCGTTATGCCAATGAAGAGATCAGAGAGAGATATATCAAACCTGCGATACAGGGTGATAAATTCGTAGGTATCGCAACCACAGAACCAAAAGGTGGATCCGACGTAGCCGGTTTCGAATCGACCGGTGAAAAAGACGGTGATGAATGGGTGTTGAACGGTGAAAAAACATTCATCAGCGGAGTCGAAGAGTGCAGAAGGATGGGTGGAGGATATTGGGTCAATGTAAGGACCGGACCGAAGATCCCAGAAGCACCTCATAAAAACATGACAGCCTTCTTCGTACCGATAGACACAGATGGTGTTCAACCCCAAGAACCATACGATGACGCTGGAAGAGGTTCTTTATCTACATCGGGATTCATCATGGAAGATGTAAGGATACCAGATGAATACATGCTCGGTGAAGAAGGAAAGGGTTTCTACTATACTATGGAAGGTGTTGATAACGCTAGGATACTGATCGGTGCAAGCTCAGTTGGAGTGACTAGAAGGATCTTGGAAGAAGCAGCTGATTACATCAAAGAAAGAGAGACCTTCGGAAGACCCTTAGCCAAATACGAAGGGATACAGTTCCCATTTGTTGAAAGGTACATCGAGTTAGAAGCAAGCGATCTGATGGTTAAAAAGGTCGCTAAGATGCAGGATCAGAGATATGACGAGGAGGGATGGCTGGAAAGAACTGGTAAAGCCAAGACCTACAAACCAACAGAGATCGCAAAATGGATATCCATGATTAAATACAAGGTACCTCACCTTGCCAAGGATACCGCTGACGATGCCATGCATTGGTTAGGAGCGGCAGGATACAGTTCTGAGTACATCTTTGAGACCGCATGGAGAGGAGTCATGTCTTACTGTGTCGGTGCAGAAGGCGGAGCGAATATCCAGAAGTTGGTCATAGCCAGAGAAACCCTGGGTAAGGATTACATACCTTACAAGTAGATCGATCGGTGATCAGATGCTGTTCGTAGTTCTGGTAAAACAAGTTCCCGATACGACTGAGGTGGAAGTGGATGAAGAAACTGGTACTATAATCAGAGAAGGAGTCCCTTCGGTACTCAACGCCTTCGACGAGTTCGCGCTGAACGAAGCTATAGATTTAAAAGAGAGGATGGACGAGGATGTCGAGATAATAGCGGTCAGCATGGGCCCACCACAAGCTAAAGATGCACTTAAGAAATGCCTTGCCATAGGAGCCGATAGTGCTATTCTTCTCACAGACCGTGTTTTCGCAGGAGCCGATACTTGGGCTACAGCAGTCACCTTGGGTAGAGCTGTGAAGAAAATAGGGGATGTCGATGTTGTTTTTGCGGGCCAAGAAGCATCAGATGGGAACACAGCCCAGGTGGGGCCTGAAGTCGCTGCTCAGTTAGGTATCTCCCAATTGACTTTCGTCGCGGATATCGAGAAAGTGGATAAAGAAAGTGGCCATATAATCTGTAAAAAGGAAACGGATGAGGGTCACGTGAGGATAAAAGCAGAGCTGCCTGCCGTTATTGCTTGTATGCCTGAACCTGGATTTGAACCAAAGATACCCAACGTTCGGGACATAATGAAAGCTAAAAAGAAATCCCTCGATGAGTGGACATTCGAGGATCTAGGTGGAGATGAAGAGGAATACGGTCTAGATGGATCCGAGAGTGTTGTGATTAGAACTTATTCTCCTCCTCCAAAAGGTGAAGGTATCAAGATAGAGGAAAAACCGGAGATCGCTGCTGAAAAGATCATCGAGTTCATGGAAGAGGAGGGTTTACTATGATCATCATCGATATAGAGACTTGTACTGGCTGTGAGAAATGTCTGAAAGTTTGTCCAGTTGATGCATTGGAGATGGAAGATGGAGTGGCTAAACTGATAGAAGAGCTCTGTATCTCATGCAGTGCGTGTGTAACGGCCTGTCCCGTTGATGCCATCGAACCCGAATTGAAAGCTCAAAGGGCTGATTTTTCAGAATACAATGGTGTATGGGTATTTGCAGAACAGCACGAAGGTAAACTAAAGGCTACTGGACCACAATTACTTGGGAAAGGTAGAGAATTAGCAGATGAACTCGGTGAAGAACTCTGTGCAGTCCTTTTAGGACATGATGTTAAGGGTCTAGCAGATGAATTAGGGTCTTATGGCGCTGAGAAAGTTTACGTTGTAGAGGATAAATCCTTGAAGGGATACACAACTGAAGCATATACCACTGCCCTGACCACATTGATATCAAGATATAAACCAAGTGTTTTCATATACGGTGCCACCCATCTAGGTAGAGATCTAGCTCCATCCGTTGCGGGACACGTAGGTTTGGGACTGACAGCTGACTGTACCGGACTTTCCATAAAGGAAATCGAGGGACAGAAAGTACTACTTCAGACGAGGCCAGCTTTCGGTGGAAATGTCATGGCAGATATCGTCTGCCCCAATACAAGACCACAGATGGCAACCGTTAGACCACACGTTATGGAACCTATGGAGCCAGAACCCGGTAGAGATTACGAGTTGATCGAAGAAAAAGTGAAGATCGATCCGGATTCGATAAGCACTGAGATCTTAGAAGTTTTAGAAGCTGAGGATAAAGGGGTTTTACCTGTTGAAGAAGCAGATAGGATCGTATCCGGTGGTAGGGGAGTCGGGAATTGTCAAGAAGACTTCGAGTTACTTAGAGAATTGGCTGAAGAGCTTGATGCTGCCGTAGGATGTAGTAGGCCTATCGTTGAAGAAGACATAATGCCAAAATGTCACCAGGTCGGTCAGAGTGGGAAAACGGTTTCACCGGATCTTTACATCGTTTGTGGTGTATCCGGTGCCGTTCAGCATCGAGTCGGTATCAGAGGTGCTAAGAGGATCATCGCCATCAATAAAAACTCAGATGCACCTATATTCGATATGGCAGATCTGGGTATAGTTGGGGATCTTAGAGAGATAATTCCTCTTCTCGTGGAGAGGTTAAGGAAGAAGAAAAGCGAGTGATCAGGCTAGAATAAGAATATCGCACCCGATATCACCGCCCATAACGAGATAGATATTACAAGTAAAACTGCAGGTTTCCAGATGTGTTTATAGAACTCTTTGAGGTTTATACCAAAGTACTCAACGGTCAATATAATACACAAATGAATAGGACTCATGAGATATCCCAGGAAAAGAAATAGATAGAGCACACCGACAGTTCTCACCGAAACTGTTGAGATCAAAGGGAGAAGTACAGGCACTCCGATGCCAGCAGCACTGGGTAGATGACCTATAAAGATCCCTATGGCTAAAGCTACTATTATAACCACAAGGAATATCGGGATGTGGTTTTGAAGAGAACTCACCGCAGGTTCAACGCCGTTCGTTCTTTCAACTATACCCTTGAAAAGCATTATACCATAGGCCGCAAATACAAGATTATAAGACAATCCTTCTTTTAACTTAGAAGCCATATTAGATAGACAATATCTGTCCCTATTCTGTAGCAACATGAATAATATCGCTACTACAAGTGTGATGTAGAATGGGATGCCAAATATGATATTCAACCCTAAGGCTATTATTATAGGTAGAAATTCTCTAACGAGTATAAATGGATCAAATTTTAAATCTTCAGATATCACTGGTTTTATTCCACCTAAACCCCATATGAATCCGGAGATCAGTTGTATCGCAAATATGGGAGTATTGTATATGGCTATCCGATACAAACTGACACCAGAATGACGCGAAGCTAGTATCAATCCTAAGGAAAGGGGATATATAGAGAACCAAATATGTCTGAACCACCAGTTAAGGAATGTTTTGTGAACCTGATCTACTTTCAATTGATCGCCTTCGTCATCTATCATCGGTGCTGTAACCAATGCTCCTCCTGGCATGGGCATCAGTCCAAAGATCGCGGGTATAGATGTGATCACCATCCTTCTATCTGGATATACTCCCCTTAACTCTTTTATCATCCTCATGACCTGTCCAGAATCACTGTAAAGGAAGCCAAGAAAAGCTATCATATTGATTATCAATATCAACTCGATGGTTTCAAATTCTAAAGAAATTTCAAACAGCCAGTTCAATCCTTCTAATGACGGATTAGACAGAGCTAACAATACTCCGACAGCTATTAGAATAGAGTATCCGAATCCAACTTTTTTATAAATCAAAGTGCCCAGGACCACGAAGGCGATCAGTACTCCTATCAAGGACTGCATCATCTACACTCAAAAGCAGGATGATTTAAAACCTTACTCTTATTTACTCACATTTAAAAAAAGAGGCGAAACTGTTATATTTGAACTCTAAATTATTATAGATGTAATATGACAATTGACCCTATTTGGTTTTTGATCATAGTGATAGTTGTTCTTGTGGGTTTTTCAGCGGGTATCCTTTTCTATTTAGAAAAAACCAAAGATAAACGTGTATCTAAAAAAAGAAAAGCTTCAGGTTTGGATCCAGAAGACGCGGCTTATAATAAAGTAAAAAGCACAAAAAGTATAGCAAATGTGATGAGAAGGAGTGGAAAAGATACATCAGATGCTGAAGTGATCCTTGAAAGAGCTGAGATGGCTTTAGAATCTGGTGATCATTCTAGAGCTTCCTCTTTAGCCGATGAGGCTAAGTCCAAATTGGAAAAGGCAACCGGTGCTAGTAAAGCTTCCGTAGATCATGAGGATAGATCCATGACTGAAGATGATGAATCAAAGATGAAAAAGGCCTACACCCTCGAAGAAATTGACAAAATAGATGTCGAAGAGGATACCGAAGAATTCGAAGCTAAAAGTGAGGAACTAAGAAAACAGAAAGAGAGGATCCAGAATCTACCAGAAAATTATTTAGAATCTAAATTCGAAATACAGCAGGCCAGTGATATGTTGGAAGAAGAGGGGGGAGATTTAGAAGCAGAAGAACTCCTTGAAAAAGCTAAGATAAGTTTCGACGAGGAAGATTATACTGAAGCCTTGAGATTATCGCTGAAATGTAAAAAGACAATAGATGAAGATAAAGCTGGACTAATAAAAGTTCAAAAGATCGGAAAAAAAGAACCTATTTCAAAAACAGGTGAACCCCAGAGACCTGATGAAATAAAAAAAGATACTGTCGTAAAAAAGATAGGTGAAGAAGAACAAGCAACAGGTAAAACCGAGATGGGCCGGATAACCACTCCTAGTTGTCCAGATTGTGGTTACGTGGGTGAAGAGGGAGATAAGTTCTGTCCTAAATGTGGTAACGAGATGATAACATCAGATTCATGTCCTTCATGTGGTAGTGACGTCGATGAAGAAGCTAATTTCTGTCCAAAATGTGGACAAGAACTATCATCAATTACATATGAGTGTCCAGAATGTGATAGTGAAGTCGATGATGATGTTAAATTCTGTCCCTCGTGTGGTCTACAGTTCGCTTGACTTAGATTTTATCGTTTTCTAAAAGATACTCTGTAATTTCGTTAATCTGTTCAGGCGTTAGGTTACCGACTCTTCTATCATCATATGGAACATCTTCTAATCCTTTTATATTGAAACCTGTTTTCAAAGCATTCCGTATCATCTTTCTTCTGTAATTGAAGAGCTCTCTAACAACAACAGTAAAAATCCTAGGATATCTCAGCTCAAAATCAGGTTCTCGAGGTATCAATTTTACGACAGTAGCATTTACTCTAGGTCTTGGATAGAAACATTCTTTAGAGATGTCGAATAATTTTTCTACATCTGCGAATGTAGAAGTCATGACAGACAAGCGGGAGTAATTTTCTTCCCCTGGTTGTGCGATCAATCTATCAGCATATTCCTTCTGATAGGTGAGAACGCCTAGTTCGAAATCTTGTTCTAAGACCTTAAAAGTGATCGGTGATGATATCGAGAAAGGTAGATTAGATACTATTTTATCGAAATAAGGAAGATCGATTTCAAGAACATCATCATTTATAATGGTCAAATCTTTTTTAGTCTTGTATTTTTCTTGTAGATGACTGTAAATTTTTTCATCTTTTTCGACTAATATGAGTTCTCCTACTTGGTTTACCATCCTGTCTGTTAGCATCCCTAATCCAGGTCCGATTTCTAACACGACTTCATCTTCAGATATATCCGCTGAAATTACGATCTTATCGGCTATATTTTCATCGATCAAAAAATTCTGCCCTAATGTTTTGGTAGGTGTTATACCTATTTTTCGTAGCTTATATCTTAAGTCGCTGTGCATATTATGCTAAATCCTATAGCAATATAAATCAAACTGAACCGAGGCAAATGATGTATTCCTGCCTCCCGATTTTAGAATCTATTCCATACTTATATTTTCCATTACCACGACATCTCGGACGGCCTTCATACCTTTGAACGGTAAGACCAATCGTCCCTCAGCATCTGTATCGAACAATCGAGGTTCGATTTCCTCTGCTGGTGTTACTAGTACATGTTCCATATCTCCTGTCTCGGTATTAACAACGAAATTATCGATCATACCGAGTATCTGGCCGTCGTTCGTCATCACGGTCTTACCTCGTAGTTCGGTCACGAATTTTTTCATATCTAGTTCCTCCATTTATTGCAAATGAGCTTTATTTCATTACCTGTATAATCCAACCCCATTATAATCTTTCTTCTTTCTCAAGGTCTTCTGCATCATATCTTCGATCTCTTCATACATATCCAATACTTCTTCATCAACTGATGGTATGGAACCTTCTATCACTTCTCTGAAGTATTCTGTTTTTACTTTTTTGCTTCTTTCTTTGATAGCCAATAAACCAGCTTCTCTACATATCGCTTCGATGTCTGCTCCTACATACTGATCGGTCATAGATACCAGCCAATCTAGGTTAACATCATCAGCCAAAGGCATATGCTGTGTGTGGATCTCGAAGATCTCTCTCCTTGCTTTTCTATCTGGAATCGAAATATTCAAAGTAAAGTCGAATCTTCCAGACCTAAGTAAAGCAGTATCGATCCTATCCGGTCGATTGGTAGCGGCTAATACGATTATACCAGAGTTAGGTTCGATACCATCAAAACTGGTAAGTAACTGATTAACAATTCTATTGGTGACATTTTCTTGACCGTCACCACCTCTTTCCGGAGCTAATGCATCTATTTCGTCTAAAAAGATAACAGATGGTGCAGCTTGACGAGCCTTTTTAAAGATCTCGCGTATCGCTTTCTCGCTTTCACCGACCCATTTTGACAGTATCTCTGGACCCTTTATAGAGATGAAATTGGCGCCGCTCTCATATGCCACTGCCTTAGCTAACATGGTCTTACCGGTTCCTGGAGGCCCATAGAGAAGTATGCCCTTCGGGGGGGATATCCCCATCTTGGTGAATGATTCTGGTTCCTGGATCGGCCTTTCTACTGCATCACTCAATCTTTCTTTTATCTCCGTGAGTCCTCCTATATCTTTCCAGGATACTTCTGGGATCTCAACCATTATCTCCCTTAAACTACTAGGTTCTATCTCCCTTAATGCGTTCTGAAAGTCCTTTAAGTTGACTTCCATCCTTTCTAATATATTACTGGGTATAGGTTCATCTAGATCGAACTGAGGCGTATATCTCCTCAATGCTCTCATGGCAGCTTCCTTAGCAAGTGATTCTAGATCCGCTCCGGCAAAACCGTGAGTCATCTCCGCCAGTTTATCTAGATCAACATCATCTGAGATAGGCATAACCCTTGTATGGATCTGGAGGATCTCCTTTCTACCTGTTTTATCGGGTAGCCCTATCTCTATCTCCCTATCGAACCTTCCGGGTCTTCTGAGGGCTGGGTCGATAGCGCTTTCCCTATTAGTAGCTGCGATGACGATGGTCTCCCCTCGTTGTGTCAATCCATCCATCAATGTCAGGAGTTGAGCGACGACCCTTCTTTCAACTTCTCCTTTAACGTCGTCTCTTTTAGGGGCGATGGAATCCAATTCATCTATAAAAATGATCGAAGGAGATTGCTCTTCAGCTTCTTCGAATTTCTCTCTTAACTTCCCCTCACTCTGGCCATAATATTTGGACATTATCTCCGGTCCCTGAACTGAAAAGAAATTTGCACCAGCCTCGTTGGCTACGGCTTTTGCGATCCAAGTTTTACCTGTACCCGGCGGTCCATATAGTAACACACCTTTAGGTGGATCTATACCTAGTCTATCGAACATTCTGGGATGTTTTAGAGGTAATTCTATCATCTCCCTGACCCTTTCCAATTCATCATCTAGACCACCAACATCTTCATATGTCACTTTGGTAGCGTTGATTATCTCGGATTCACTGACTGGTTCGTCCTTGACGACCACTTCGGTTTCTTGTATGACCTCTACTGGTTCGATGGGGTTGGTAGTTATTACGATAAATGGAACACTCCCCCCCATCAGTGCTATACCAGGAACAACTATTGCATCGCCTGCCATGACTGGCCTATCCAATAATCTTTTTTTAACATACGACTCTATCCCTTCCCCGAATCTCAATCGATTTCCCTCTTCTATGACCGGTGCTATAACGATCTTCTTAGCTGAACTAGTTTTAACTTTTTTTACCTTGACTTTTTCTCCAAGAGATATCTTCGCGTTTTTTCTGACCAGTCCATCTATCCGGATTATCCCCTTTCCTTCGTCTTCTGAATGGAGTCTAAATATTTTAGCGACAGTATCCTTCTCACCTTTGATCATCAAAACGTCGCCGACGTCCACATCTAGTTCCATCCTCGTCTTTGGACCGATCCTGGCTCTGTTCCTTCCCACGTCTTCCTGGGGAGCTTCTTTTACAGTCAAAACTATCTCGTCAGACATCTAATTCTCCAGATATAAGAAATCAAAACTTTATTAAAGATTTTTCGTCGAGTTCAGAAATTTAATCTTACATCTAATCTTTCAGAGACCTCTGCTTCGTTACCGTGTATGTCTTCCATCCGGAATGCTATATCTGTATGTCCCTCCCCTACCTCAATTTCTCCGAGATCAAAACGGTATTCATGC
>PULU01000106.1 GCA_003551065.1 Thermoplasmata archaeon
AGAAACCCAAGAAGGTCGTCAAAAAGAAACCCAAGAAGGTCGTCAAAAAGAAGGTAAAGAAAAAGCCAAATAAAAAAGATGAGGAGTAAGTCCTCTTCTTTCCAAAACCTTTTATTTTTTTAATTTTACCTTGATCAAATTTTTTAATTTTGATTATTTTTTATGTATGAGAGAATACAGAATAATAAAATATTCCTCAACCCTATTTACTGATACTCGAAGGGATTGCAAAGCAATTCCTGTAGAAGTTGTGGAGCTCGTAACTAGGTTCAAAACACTGAGGAATCAAAAGATTGAAAGTCTACTTTCCTAAAAGAAGTTAAGAGTTTTACTATAAATTGTATCTTGTGCATTCATTATTGAGCCGAATAAAGATTGTTTAGAGAATGAAAAGAATACATTCAAATTCAAGATCGAAGAGCCAAATCAAACTAAAGCATACAGTATTTATCATATTAGTAGACAATATAGAATAAGTCTTAATTTCGATCTTAATAGAATACAAAAAGAGGATTTATAGGGTATTGAGAGAAAAAGGGTGTAAAGGATAAAACCAAGTTATTTAAAGGCAAACTTGAGAAGATTTACAGTGATGCTAGGAAACTCTCCGACCTTCCATCAGCACACTTACAGACAGCTAAGGGTTTTGCCAAGGGGCATCAAATCATGGAAAGTGTACGATGACAACATCGGTATCTACATTCCGGCTCCTCTCCTGTCATCAGATATGATAAATGTACGATCTCTCTGAATGATGACCACCTCCGGCTATAGGCTATATATAACTACGTTAGAGTACCAATTACGTAGATATCTCTATGTTTACAGTGGAATACCTGATAGATAGATCTGTAATAGTAACATCATCTTCATTGGGGAATGTTAGTTCTCCGTCGTCTTGGTCAATAAGCCAATCATCCTCATCCGTATCTGTTTCTTCAACTATCCATTCTCGCCATCCTGCTGGATTATCAGTATTGATGACTAGACTGTCTTCATCAAATTCAACGTCAGAATAAGACACGGTGGTGGTGGACCAGAGTTCTGTGATGACCCCGATATTTCTAGATCCTCCTATCCTGGTTTCGTCTCCTTCTATATCGATCATATGGATATTGACCGTATAACCGTCTCCGTCTTCTTCTATCGATAGTTGTGGGGGAGCCCTTATTATCGACTGCTCTTCTTGTTCTAGCAATATCGCACCATTTTGATAAACGATAGTCTGCTCTTCGAAATATCTGTTTCTAGCTTCCAATGATAATAAACCACTGCTTGAAAAGCTTCGACCTCCGAATGATAGATCCATACCTCCGTCGTCCGGAAGTAACCTAAGAACGCCTGTACTACGGGCTGCGAACAATGGAACTCCTTCAGCACCTAATGTAACAGTGGAATACATAGGATAGTCTTTATGACGATTGATCGCAAGGGTATCTATAGTCCCCTTTATCTGAGAAAATTGTCCCATTGCATTATCGACATGATAAGCTTCTTTATCTTCCATCCATATCGGCACATACTGTTGAGTGATGAGAGATAGTAAACTAAGGAAGACTAAAAGAGCCATTATGGTGCCCACAGTTGTCGCGACACCCTCATCAGATTCTGATAAATTCTTTCTTCTTCGGCACCGTTTTCTATCTATATTATCCATCTAAACCACCATCTTATTCTTCTAAATCTTCTTTGACCATATCCATAACACCCTTTTTGTCTCTGTAATAGGATGATATGATATGGGCAAATTCTTGATAATTATTAATATCGTTTTTATCCATATACTCTAAGACCATCTTTCTACGCTTGACTTCACGTTCCATCTCTCTAGAGGTCCAATTCTTTGATTCACCTACTTTACTGTAAACGTAGCTATGACCACTGTAGTTGAAAGAATCGTCTGCAGGATTCCAAGTATATGCTTTGTTGGTTATCAATTCATTAGTATCAGGATCAACCCCGACAATCTCTGTGATGGCTTTGACCCTTCTTACCATCTTAGTCCCTACTTTGACCTTAGCCTGCAATAATACTATATCCAGGGCACCAACAAGATTTCTTGGTAGATTGATAGGATCGTTCTCCATTCTATTTACCATGGTCTGAACATCATCTGCATGAAATGTCGTATAGGCACTCTTACCGGTAGCCATCGCCTGGAAAACAACATACGCCTCTTCACCTCTTACCTCCCCGACCATCATGTATTGTGGTCTTTGCCTTAAAGCCGCTTGAAGAAGTTGGAACATGTCTATCTCTCCGGCTCTTTGACCGGATTCATCTGTCTCACCGAAACCACTACGAGTCAATAGAGGTACCCAGTTATCATGAGGGAGATTAAGTTCTCGAGTGTCTTCTATACTCACGATCTTCATCTGTGGTGGTATAAATAAAAGTATAGCATTGAGCGTAGTAGTTTTGCCTGATGCTGTTCCCCCACATACCAACATGGATTGGGCGTTTTCTATAGCTATCCATGCATATGCCATCATCTCTGGATTGAATGTCTTAAAATGAACTAGATCGATGGGGGTGAAAGGATCCTCTTCGAAACGTCTAATCGTGAATGATGAACCCTTCTGGGTCACATGCGTTCCCAAAGTTTCTTGGAGCCTTGATCCATCTGGCATTGTAGCATCAAGCATGGGATCTGACACCGATATATGTTTTCCACTCCTTTGGGCAAGCCATACTACAAAATTGTCTAACTCCTCCGCAGAGTCAAATATTATGTTAGATTTCATAGATCCATACTTTCTGTGGTAAACGTATATCGGTATGCCTACGCCATCGCAGGATATATCTTCTGGATCTACATCTTTCATCACGACTTCCATAGGACCAAATCCGAGGAAATCTCTTCGTACGTAGTACATTATCCTCTTTTCAGATACCTCTCTAAGATTTATATCGAGGTCATTAAAGATCTTATTTACTTTTAATTTGAGATGATCTTCTCTTTCTTTTTTTGTTTCAGCTTCCACCATCTCAAATTCTTCTATCAATTTATTTTTTACAGTTTCTAGAACAGCTTCTTCATCCTCATTCAATGTAGGTTCGATTACCTCGTATATGTACTCATTTGAAGTGTTATCGTATTTTATCCTAACGTATGAATATGGTTCCTCGACTGAATTTATTTCAATCTCTTTCATATTCTCATCAGCGAGTTTAGGTATCTTCGTTATCTCTTTATCGATATCTGATTCCTTGTCATCGATATCACGAGGCATATAGACTTTTTTTGCTTTGTTATTTATAGTAAAGGAAAGCAATTTTCTTTGTATTTTATCTCCTATTGCAGACATATTTATCATCTCACGCCATCAATTCTATACCACCGAACATTATCCTCAATGCGACAAAACCTATTAGAGTCAATATAAAAGTATGTTTCATACCTTCTGCAAATTTACCTGTTTGAAGCACTCCAGCTACAAGTCCATCTCCTATACTGTGTGCGAACACCGCAAGTGTAAAGATGAATCTTATCGTTGGGATGATATCTACCTGTATCTCGGCACCACCCATCCCTCCACCTGCCATCTCATCTATCTCTTCAGCTCCCTCAACTTGTTGAACTTCTCCTGCCTCGGCCATCTGGGCGAGGAATTGGGTGTTAAGTATGATTATGACTACGATAAATACTGCAAATGATATATATATGACAGCTAGATAGGATGTCATTGCGATCCTCTGTTCATCTTCTGAAAGATGTACTTGCTTCGTATCCTTGGAAACCATACCTAGGACATCAGCAACGTTTCCTCCAGCATCATGGGCTTTTATGATTATCGCCACAACTCTGTTCACTAGCGGCGTATCCACCCTTTGAGAGAACAGTTCTAAAGCCTGAGATGCAGGTATACCCCAATCTATCTGAGCCGCCATCTTCTCTATCTCAGGGGTCAATTTACCATATCTACCTGACGCTGAAACGACTATCGCATCAGCTAGAGTCATACCGAATCTTCCAGCTTCTGCCACATCTCTCAAAAAGTCGGGCAATCTTCTCTCGATCTGTTTGATCTCATTCTGTTTATAACTAACATAAAAACCAAAGGGACCAAAGAAAGACATTGTCGCGATCATTGCCCAGTCTATAGGTTCTAGCGGTATAGGGGCTGCATCGAGTATGTTGAGAATCATAACAAAGAGCATCGCTCCTCCAAGAACAGCTGATATGATGAATAACTCTCTCGATCTACCCAGACTCATCATCTTTTCGAAACTGGTTTTTTCTTTTTTTCGTGGCATATTATCATCAGTCCTGGTTAATCAACCAAATTATAAATATAAACCCAGCTTGTGCACCGGGGATCATTATGCCTACAACGCCATAGAGTAAAGGTATAGGATCTCCTCCACCCATACCTCCCATAAGTGCCATTATAGCCATTATCACTACAAGGAATAGAGGGAATGCTACTACGACTGTAACGAAGCTTTCTGCCATCATTCCCAATGTTTCCATTTTCTGCTGAACAACTAATTTTCTCTCATCTTGATACTCCTGTAGTTTACTGGTGAAATACGGTTTCAATTTACCACCGGAGCTAGAAGTGGTTATAACACCCTGGATGAAATCCCTGAATTTTTCAGAGGGTGTTCTATCTGCAGCTCTTTGGAGAGCTGTTAATATATCTATACCGAGTAATTCAGTATCCCTCGTTATCCAGTCAGCTTCTTTTTGAACCTCACCGTAAAGAGGCTGTTTTGAAAGTTCTTTGAAGATCAAATCTATATTAATATTGGCGGAAGACATAGAAGCTATAAAGCTCATTGCATCGGGTAACTTTTTATCTATCTTTTTACCTCTACTACTGGCCTTCATGCCTGGTGTTGCCATAAGTCCTGCATAAGTCACAACAGGAGCTATTACTGCTACTAAAGCCCCGGCACCAAATAGTAACCATCCGACATCGAGGAAAGCGTCCAATACAGGTCCGATGAATATGCCTGCGATCCCTCCTCCAACCAGTGCTAGTATAGTACTCATCCATACAAATGCTATATATTCTTCCGGCCGGATCTTCATGTGAGCAGCTAAAAGATCATCTTCTAAGTCTTGATTATCTATCCCTTTCTTTTCAACTACAGGCCCCATGATCTTCCAGCAGAATTTTTGATAAGGTGATAGATCAAGATATTCTGGAACAGCGGATTTTGGTAGTTTAACGATATGAGGGCCATATTTTTCTATCATATCGCTAGGTTTTGCTCTTTTTGTTTTCAGAAAACTATCTTTGCTGACCCTTAGTTTATCGAAGGTGTCCTCTATCTCAACCATCAGTCTTCACCTCTTATCCATGCTAGTGTTTCTTCAGGTTCTTTATAATAAGAGGTTACAATCTTGGAAATTTCCCTGTAATCTACCATATCCTTTTCGAACATATATTTGATAACTTCTATGCGATTATTGAACTCCTCATTCATCTCTTCCTGAGTTAGATTCTTCATCTCTGCGATAGTATCAAAATTAAAACTATGTCCTTTATATGTGTAGTTATCTGTCTTCCGATCCCAATCAAATACGGTATTAGTGACCAATTCGTCACTTTCAGCTTCGAACATCACCAATTCTGTTATCTCTTGTATACGTCTGACTTCCTCTCCATCAATCCTAGCAAATGTCTGTATTATCACGAATGAAAGGGCAGTCAACAAAACCCTAGGACAATTGATAGGTGGATTTTCTAAACGATGGACCATGGATTCTACAGAGTCAGCGTGCATTGTACTGTATGTAGTGTGGCCCGTTGCCATTGCCTGGAACATCGTATGGGCCTCTCTTCCTCTAACCTCTCCTACGATGATATAATCAGGTCTTTGTCTTAAGGCGTTACGAACTAGGTCATACATCGTTACTTCGCCTTGACTTTTACCCCCTTTCTTATCGCCGGAACCGGTTCTAGTAGTGCTTGGTATCCAATTCTCATGAGGGAGATTTATCTCTCTAGTATCTTCAAGAGAAACGATCTTAAGGCTAGGTGGGATGAAAAGTGTAGCACAATTGAGTGTCGAAGTTTTACCTGAAGCAGTCCCTCCAGCGACTATCATCGACATACCGTTTTCAACCATCAACCACATATATGCAACCATCTCTGGTGATGCTGTATTGTATTTGATCAACATAATAGGTGTGAAAGGTTCCTCTTTGAATCTTCTTATGGTGATAGAAGATCCTCTGGTGGACACTTCTTTTGCGTATGTGGCCTGAACTCTGTGTCCCTCTCCTGTTGTTCCATCCAAAATTGGAGTTGAAACGGAAACCTGTTTTCCACATCTCTGACCTAGCTGTATGATGTAGTTATTAAGCCTTTGTTCCTCTACGAAACGTATAGTTGTCCTTATAGATTCATACTTTGAATGATATATGAAAATAGGTATATCTATACCATCACACGAGATATCCTCTACATGTTCATCACTCATAAGGATATCCAATGGGCCATATCTAACGTAATCTCTGACTATGTAATATATGATCCTCTTTTCGGATTTTTCTGGTATGTTAATAGTTCTACTTCTTATAAAACTCTCGACACTTTCTCTTAGAAATTCTTCCTTATCCTTATTTTTCATACTCTCCCAATCAAAGGTGAGGGTTCGATCTAAAGTGTCTCTTATCATTTTAAGTGTTTTTTTCTCCTTCTCCGTCAAAGATGGTTCGATGGCCTCGTATAGATATTCTTTTTTATCATCATCATATATTATCCTAGCATAACCATAAGGTTCTCTGATCGGCATGATCTCTTCTACAGACCAACTCTCTTTATCTACTTCAGGTATCCTAGTGTATTCTGATATCCATTTTCCCTCTCCTGATAGTATCTGTTCCTCTATCTTTTCCTGAGATTTTGGTACCATTATCTTTCTTGGTTCTTTATCTTTTCCCATTGCAGAATTAAAAAAATTTGAAATTTTATTCAATGGATTCACCTTATTATTTTGAACACCACTTTTTCCCGTTTCATCCATCAGGACCACACCCTGCAATAAATACACGACTGTAAAAGAACTTTTCCCTTATATTTTGAAATTTTCTTATGAGCTATGTACATGTAAATCTGGAACAAAAATTAGTAATTTTCAATATTTAAAACTATTGTTCCAATACTAAAGTGAAATCCTTTATAGACTCGATATGACACCTATGTTCTATTCTCACCAGTCCATGCTTTGATATCCTCGATGCTCTTTTCCGGCCCTCTAGCGAAGATCACATCATTTGCTTTAAGTTTTAAGGTTTTACTCGGTCCATAAGCCCAGGAATCCTTTCTACGGACGGCTATCACCTTCATACCTATCTTTGTTTCCATCTTGGTTTTTTCTAAAGTCTTACCGTCTAAATAAGATCCCTTTTTAATTATCTTTTTGACCATGATCTCATCGGATTCTTTCATGCTTTTCTTTACTACAGGATGAAGCTCGATATCTCTTAGGACAACATCAGCTATGTCCAACGCAGCATCTGCAAATCGTTCTATAGAATCTGCCATCCTAAGCGCTACTTTACCCCTTTCTATGTCTCCACCCTTTTCACAACTCTTAAAAATATTATCTGATATATTTTCATATAGTTTATTTATTTTATCTTCAAGTTCCATTACCTCCTCGGCGATCTCTCTATTTTGGAATAGAACTGATGAATAGGCTAGATCAAGCATGAGTTCAGATATGTTCTTCATATCAATGAGGTCTTCTTCTATCTTTTTCATCTTATCAACTCCTTCCATTCTCTTTTAGCTAGAGCCATATCATCGAGGATTTTATACCCTTCTTCATTACCGCTGACAACTAAAAGGTCTCCCCCTCGTATATGGTTGTCTCCATTGGGCCCGTATATCCAGTAACCTCTTCTTCTTAAGGCAATTATTCTAACACCTGTTGCAGATTCCACGCCAAGTTCCCCGATCTTCTTATTCACCATACTTGAAGAATCAGCGACCCTTAGGATCTTGATTTTTTCGTCTGCCTTATCGAATATATGGGGGAGCAAAGATTTAGCCTCTTTTTCGAACCTGAGTAATTTGACCATATCTTCTGCGGCGTCGGATATCTTTTCAGCAGATGATGCTATCTGGAGCAATCCACTCAATTGCTTTGCATCTTCGATGTTCCTTGCACCTAACATAGTTTTCAATCTGATCAGATACATCATCTTGTCCATCTCTGATTCAATATGACGTACCTCTTTAGCAAGATCTTGACTTCCATAGACCACTGCAGCATAAGCTAGGTCAGCGATTAGTTCGGAATAATCTTTCATCTCTGTCAGAAGTTCTCTCACGTTCTTTTCCTCATATCTTAGAACCTCGTGTTCGAGGTCTTCATCTTTAGGGATTTTTTTCAATTTATCACCACCAACCATACCATTGCAAATATAGAGATTATACTTAAAAGGTCTGCTAGTGTAGTTAATACCGGGATAACTATATTATCTGGATCTAATCGCTTCTTATAGGAGATCAGTGACACCGTGATAGTGATGATCATCGTACCAACGGTTGTTATCACACCAGCACCTAATATTACCAATATTAAGTTCAATGCAGTAGTACTTAGATCGATAACTGCACTAGAAACAGCAACACCTAGTGCCACTGTTAAAAAAGTGATGAGACCCATAAGTAGAGTGATGAACATGTTTTCAGTAAGTTCTTTATCTTTGATATGGGCCTCGATATAACCTGAGTGAAATCCTGAACTCACCCTAGAGGCCAATACACATCCGAGGTTTCCTCCAAGGTCATTCATCAAGGGAACTAAAAATAAGAAAACAGGGAATGTCAGCAGATATTCCTCAATAGAATGTAATACTTGACCACCTAGTATACCGATGAAAGCCATCAAGATCAATAATGGTAAACTCTCCTTTACGATCTTTTTCCATTCATATCTCAGAGTATCGCACCCCCAATGAAATATGCGAAGAAGAAAAGAACGAGCAAAGTCAGCACATCTCCAACAGTCGTCAGGGCTGGACCGCTTAGGTTATCTGGGTCTAGATCGTACTTGATCGACATTATGACAGCAAAGTATGATATGAAAGAAAGAAGGACTCCAGTGGTAAAACCTGTAGATATGGATATCAGATAGATCGCGATAAGAGCTCTTAATTCGATGGTGATCGAAAGAGCAAAACTTGTAAACCAAAATAGAATAGGCAGGATGGAGGCCAATAGAACGCTCAATGCCACTGTACTTTTGATATTTTCTTTAACTATGGATGAGCCAAGTCCTCTTTCCATCAATCCAAGATGATGTGCAGAGCCCAATCTTGATCCCATGGTTGAAGAGATGTTTCCTCTCATATCGATCATAGCAGGTACCAATACTATAAGACCAGGGACCAATTCGAAGATATACTCCATGGACCCCAATACTAAACCTGCTGCCGCACCACCTGCGGCACAGAGGAAGAGAAAAGGAAGACTCTCTTTCATCACTCTCATCTTGTCCACAATTATAACCCCCGATTCCTCACTATATATGTTTTACAATCTATTAATTTTTTTAATCTTCTTGATTTACAAAATGATCAATCCCAACTCAATCGGCGCATCTTCCGTTCCTCTTTTGTGGCTTTTTTGTATTCTTTATAATGTTTCTTACATAGATAAGCGTTACCGGCTGCACTCGAAGGATCAACTTTCAGATCTGTATTCTTTGTAACTTTACCTCCTGGGACAGATGCTTTTTTCTTCTTATTACATCCCTTCACATCACATGTTTTGCCTTTTCTCTTACTCTTTCTTTCGTGCTTCATAATTTGATAAGTTAGATAAGGATATAAAATTTTTTTCATGAAGTTTATTTGTTTTAACCCTAAATTTCACGGAAACCGTTAAAAAATTATTTATACCACTCCTTATCATGATTGCGACAATTCAACCATTAGAGAATGTAATGGTCATTATGGAGGACCGCAAATGAAAACGGAAACAGTAGGCAAAATC
>PULU01000049.1 GCA_003551065.1 Thermoplasmata archaeon
ATACGAAGAGGAATCTGACGAAGAAATATTACCTATAGAAGAGGATAATAAGAAAGAAACAACCCTTACCGAACTAGAAGGAACGGAAGTTAAGGAGTCAGAGGACGAAGAGTTAATTACTATGCAAAAAGAGGTAAGTGAATCTATTAATGAAGAAAACGTAATACTTTCAGAAACTGATACCCAAATACGGATCCTCCTGGATGAGAAGAAAGAATGCGATTTTACGTTGACAGAAGTTGAGGAAAAACCTAGAAGATACAACTAAAAAGAATCACGTTAAAAAACCCTTTTTATTTTTCTATTTGTTTTATTTTCTAATTTTTCGACGTGTTAGAACGATGAAATTTAGTTACAAAAAATCAAAAAGGTCGACGAATCAGGCATATCGAAAGACTTATCAACAGATTTCACTAGATTTTTGTTCTTTTCGACTGAAAAGCTCCGAATATGCTTTTTTACAAAATATTTAAGATAAGATATTTTACTCCTCATGTCCATTGTGGCCCAAGTAAAGTAGGTGTTATCTTCCGTGAATCTGTCAAAAAGATGACCCATCGGTATATTGATCCACCAATTCCAAGTTTATCTTTAGTTCAAGTGAACAGTAGTATCAGCCTGAACTAATCAGCGTGTTTTTCTGGAGAGTTGATCCGGTCTAAAATTCTATGCAGGTATTATGGGCCGTTCTAATCCACCTTGACTTTGAAAACGATTGACTTTTCTAGTTGATCCCACATCAACATCTATTTACAAACATTTTCGATTATCCTGTTCCCAACTTCCACCGATGCTTCCCCTTCCATGATGGTAAAGGAGACATCCTTCAGTAATCTCCTTTCTCTTATAGTTTTATCCAGATTCTCTACATTGAGCAACATGCATGAAGGCTAGACCCGGTTTCTATATTTAAAACCAATGCAATATGGATCGTATTAGATGATATGGATCTATACCCAAAATAGAAAAAAGGGTTCGAATCAACGTTCATAGTTGAGCATGAATTATCCCTGCGTAACCTTTTATGGAGATCACGACTCCTGTGGGATCACTTGGAAAGGTTATCTCTTCGTGCTCTTCTCTAACTACCAGTTCTGACCCATCTACCACTTCACCGTCCTCGTTCAACCCGAGCCAGTGGACCGTATCCTGTAGATAAGTTTCGTCTATCTTCACCCTATCTTCACCGTCTATCTCTATGACAAGGCTTTCTAATTCAACAGAAGGGGGAGTTGTAAGGGATGTAAAAGAGACGGTGATGTTGCTTTCTTCTTTTCCATCTCTTCCTTCCTCAAATTCCGCATGTATCTCTCCTATAAATTCTGAAGGTTCAGAAGTATCTAGGTCCATATAAAGGATCAATGCCATTGTGTTGCCAGGAACAGGTATATACCATTCGTCATCGATCTCCAATAAGAAAATGTCCCAGTCTACTTCTGGTTCTTCGCCTAAATCCCCCAGTTCGTCGATATTATATTCTTCTAAGATCGATTCATCCTCAATAGTGGCATCCCATTCTAAATTGATAAATGCCATATCTGTAACTTCAGGAGTGAAATAATCACTATCTTTGATGATATCCATCAGTTCTTTAGATTCCGTTCTATTTTCTTCATCTAGATCCTCTAGGTATCTCACTTCTTCTATCTCGTAAGAATTTACCTCGAGTTCACCCTTATCGATGGCACTCTTGAAGGCATCCGATTCTTCATCGAACTCTTCTTCAGACGTAGGGACTCCTTCTTCTTCGAAGACATCCCTGTCTAAAAATTGGGTAAGTCCTAATTCCATAACTCCTTGGCCGTCCTCATCATTGATCCTCTCAACAAAGGTACTTATCGTTTTTTCCGGATCGTCCTGCCCGTTAACTTCATCCTCTATACAACCCGTCATGAACACGACGGAGATAAACAAAATACTGATGGATATACCGGTCAGTATCTTTTTACGGTTAAAGTGCATATATTTTCACCGATAGATAAAGCTAGGCTCTCATTTATTAATCTTCCTATCACAAATAAAAATATTGACCAGTAATGTTTAATAACCCCATCTAACATGGAGATTTATCATATTATGAACAGTGGTTACAATGAAGAAATGGAGGGGTCAACACGGCTGAACTAGCACTATCAGACGAGATGAAATCATATTTTGATGAACTTGAGCAGTCTGCATTAAAGGCATATTCGGTAGCTAAGGACGCTAGAGGTAAAGGTTACGATCCAGTACAAGATGTAGAGATACCCATGGCAGAGGACCTTGCTTTGAGAGCCCAGGAATTGACAGGAGTTAAGAATACTGCCGAGAAGATCAGAGAATTGAGTGAACAGTATGACCGTGAGGAAGTGTCAATATATATAGCAAAGGAAGTCGCCAATAGAAAAGAAGGATCTGTAAAGGAACGATTGGAAGATGCTGTGAGGATAGGTTTGGCTGTTCTAACGGAAGGTATACTCGTCGCTCCACTAGAGGGTATCGGGGGATTAGATATCAAAAAAAACAGCGACGGGACAAATTACGTAGAGCTTTCCTTTGCCGGTCCCATACGTTCAGCCGGTGGTACCGGTCAGGCTATGAGCGTACTCATAGCGGATGTGGTCAGTAGGGAATTGGGCATCGGTTCTTACAAGGCCACCACGGGGGAGGTACAACGGTTCAAAGAAGAAGTTCCCCTTTACAAAAAAACTAGAAGTTTACAATACACTCCTTCTGCTGAAGAGATAGAAGTCATCGTTAAAGGTTGTCCCATAAGTATCAGTGGGGAAGGGACTGAAAGTGAAGAGGTATCTGGAAATAGGAACCTTCCTAGAGTAGATACTAATAGAGTAAGAGGTGGGGCATGTTTGGTCCTTGCTGAGGGGATGTGTCTTAAAGCACAAAAATTGAAGAAATACGTAGATAAATTGGACATCGAGGGATGGGAATTTATCGACGAGTATATAGAAAAATTTGCTTCGAGTAAAAAAGAATCAGACGATGAAAAACAAGAAGGAATTTCTCCAAATTTCAAGTATATAAAAGATACCATCGCCGGTAGACCGGTATTTGGCCATCCTAGTGTTAAGGGTGGATTCAGATTGAGGTACGGGAGGAGTAGAACACTTGGTTTAGCTGCTATAGCTGTCAATCCAGCAGTCATGTATTTAACCGATGAATTTATGGCATTGGGAACCCAGATCAAGATCGAAAGGCCCGGTAAGGCAGGAGCGGTAACCCCCTGTGATACCATCGAAGGGCCTACGGTACTTTTCCATAACGGAACAGTAAAGAGGATAGATGATTATGAAGAGGCTAAAGAGGTTACCAGCAAGGTCAAAGAGATACTGGACCTAGGAGAGATGCTTATACCATATGGCGAATTTTTGGAGAACAATCATCCACTGGTCCCTGCTGCATACTGTCACGAATGGTGGATCCAGGAAGTTGATGTGGAATTGAATGAAGATGAGATAACTCCTGAAAAAGCTGTAGAATTGAGTCGAGAAAAAGGCTATCCCTTACATCCAAAATATATCTATTTCTGGGATTACGTGGGGGTATCTGAACTACGGAGATTGAGGGAGTTTGTAAGTGATAATTCACGTATCGATGAAGGTTTGTACATTTCTAACGATGAAGAGATAAAGAAAATTTTAGAGGATATCGGTCTTCCTCATGAATTAAAAGATGACGAATTATATGTTGAAATCTACCGTCCCTTCTTGTTCACGCTTGGAATCGAAGAAGATGATCTTGAACTTCAAGGAGAAAGTCAAAAGGAGGATACCCTTGAATATCTTTCCGAATTATCCGGCGTTAAGGTCCGCAGCAAGGCCCCCACCACCATCGGAGCAAGGATGGCTAGACCGGAAAAAACTAAAGAAAGGAAAATGAACCCACCGGTACACGGGTTGTTTCCTTTGGGTAGTGCCGGAGGAAATCAGAGACTGGTCAATAAAGCATTGGAGAAGAGGATAATAGAAGTCGAGGTCAGTGCCAGGAGGTGTAGTAAATGCGGCAAGAGTGGTGCCCAAATCAGGTGTACCTGTGGAGGAAGAAGAGAATTAATGGAAAACAACATGGGGAACGTTGGTCCAAAGAAACAGAAACTAGATATGGCTAGTAAATACAGAGAAGCTCTAAGGAATATAGGGGAAGGTGGGAATGTTAAGAGGGTCAAGGGTGTCAAAGGACTATTGACCAAGGATAAGACCCCCGAGGCACTTGAAAAGGCGATCTTAAGGGCTAAGCACAACATATGGGTCTTTAAAGACGGTACCTGCCGATATGACATGACAGACCTTCCAGTCACTCATTTTAAACCTGAAGAGATAGGACTCAGTGTTGATAAAGCTAGAAAATTAGGTTATAAGAAAGACATCCATGGAGAACCGTTAGAAGATAAAAACCAAATGTTAGAGTTGAAAACCCAGGATTTTATCGCATCTAGAGCTGCGGGGATGTATTTAGTCAAGATAGCTAAATTCGTTGACGATCTACTTGAAAAATACTATGATATAGACCCTTTCTACGAAGCTGAAAGAAAGGAGGACCTCATCGGTGAACTATTGGTCGGATTAGCACCTCATACTTCTGGTGGAGTCCTGGGGAGATTGATCGGATATCATGAAGGGAAGGCGGGATACGCTCATCCATTCTTCCACGCTGCAAAGCGTAGAAACTGTGACGGCGACGAGGACTGCATCATGCTGCTTATGGATGGACTGCTGAATTTCTCACAAAAGTTTTTACCTGAAAAGAGGGGAGGAAAGATGGATGCCCCTCTAGTATTAACCACTAAGATCAACCCAGATGAGATCGACAGCGAAGCCCATAATGTAGATTGTTTGTGGAAGTACCCTTTAGAATTCTACGAAAAGACCTTCGATTACCCCAACCCAAAAGAACTGGTCGATATGATGGATATAGTTGAAGAGAGACTTCACACTGAAAAACAATACGAAGGATTTGGCTATACTCATGAAACGTTGAATATATCCGAGGGTCCCATCGGAAGTCGATACACTAGACTCGACAAGATGACTGAGAAGATGGAAGCACAGCTTCAAGTTGCAGAGATGATCCGTGCAGTGGATGCTACCGATGTTGTGAGTAGGGTCATAGGAGCACACTTCATACCAGACCTTATCGGTAATCTTAACAAGTTCTGTGTACAGGAAACTAGGTGTACAAGCTGTAATAGAAAATATCGAAGACCTCCTTTGAGCGGCGAATGTGAATGTGGAGGAAACCTAACCTTAACAGTTCATGAAGGTAGTGTCAAAAAATATCTTAGAACTACCATGGAGATGACGGAAAGATTCGATCTACCGCCCTATCTAAAACAGAGGATCGAACAGCTAGAACTACAGATAAATTCTTTGTTCGACAACGACAAAGTTTCTACCCCGAGTCTAGACGAGTTCTGCTGATAAAATCAAAAAGAAGTCAATGAGGTTTGTTTATCCATATCTCTACCTTCTACTATTTTATCTAGGGCAGAATTTACTCTAGATTCCGAAAACTCGTACTTATCGCATAAGAATAGTTTCACTTCTTCTAAATCAGGATCCTTAAATTGGATATCATATTCCTCTGTTATCTTGGGTTCTAAAAACAATCCTTTGATATCAGTTATATTGTTTATAGATCCGTCCTTTTCCTCTAACACCGCTTCCAATCCACCATATTTCTTTACATATTTTAGACCTCTTTTTGGGCCTATGCCTTTTACGCCTTCGTTGTAATCGGTTCCACACAACATCGCTATATCTATCAGTTGTTCTCTAGTTACCTCAAGTTCTTCAAGGACCTCTTGGAGAACTATCAATTCAGGCATTATCTCCTTATATTCATCTCTACCTGGGAGTTTTCTTTTACCGGATACTGTCAAGTTCCGAACCAACCTATCAGCACCGACTAGGAGGGAGTCGAAATCTTGACTTCCCACCGCCCATGCATCACCCTCGTTCACTAAATACGCAGCTTGGCTCTCACCCTCGGCGGGGGCCTGGATCCAGGGTATACCCAATAGCTCAAGAAGTTCCTTACTGCTTTTCTCGATAGATTCGCTCATCCGTGACGTCTGCTGCGCCTTCGTACGAGCCTTTTCCAGATCACCCTTTTCGAGAGCTTTCTTGTATTCGGATTGAGCCTTCTCTTTCCTCTCCTTTCGCTTCTCCAAAGTCCCCTCCTTCATGATATCCGGTTTACCGTCAAAAACATAAACCAACTTTATACCTTCTTGGATCAGGTTGGAATTCCTGTACAAAATGCCAGATAGATGTGAAGTTACTCTTCCTTTTGAATCTTGAAGCAGAGTTCCATCTCTTTGACGGATACTAGATAAAAACTGGTAGATTATATTATATGCATCTACAGCTATGACTTTGCCCTTCATCTCATCCAAAGATAGCTCTTTTTTTACCAGTATATCTCCGATATCTGTTCCCATGAATATCACTTTATCGTATTAAAACACCGCTCCTTCAGTCTGAACGATGATGCCGTTGTCGGTGATCTCATAGGGTTTGATTTTTCTAGAATGATCGATACGCCTCATCTTGATCACTTGAACATTCATCTGTACTTCCTGACTATTGGATTGATTATATCCGAGTAAGATAACTCCGTCAGCAGTGTACTCGATAAGACCGTCCCTAGAACTGCGTGGATTATCATCTTTTACTTCGGCTGTCAATAAAGTAGTAGCACCAGAGTCTTTTACCATCTTACAAAGTTCGAATAACCTATCCCTTTTTTCCTGAGATGTGTTAGACATCATATTCAATAACGATACCGAATCTATTGCTATCCTTTCTGCATTAAATGATCTGATAAATGCTGGTAGATCACTCTTTAACTTGGATATCGTAGCTTCTGCATCGGCTGGTGCCAATCTCTCCATAGCGATCTTATTATCTTCCAAGTAAGGTTGGAAATCCCATCCATATGACCTCCCGGTCTGGATTATGGCATCCTTGTCTTCTTCTAGGGATATAAATATACAGGATTGGTCTTCCTGGAGCCCCTCCCATAGATACTGAAGTGAAAACGTTGTTTTACCTGTTCCGAAGGACCCCATAACAGTGAATACGTGTCCCTTTGGAATTCCACCTCTTAACATCTCATCCAACCCATCTATACCTGTTTTAACTTTTTCTACCTTTTCGGTTTCCATCATAGATCACCTTATCTTTTCATAATTGACAACATTATAACCAGAAAAATCAGTAACTTCCGCTGTAAACCTAGCGATCTTTTCTCTCTTAAGATGGGGGAGAACGCTCATGAATTTTTCAAGGAACATATACCTCTGACGTTTCGATGTGTGTCGACTTTTTGACCATTCAAAACTCATCACACCATCGACACTGTCTATCAATAAGTATTCCATGCTCCTATCGATTATCCCTTTGGAAAGTAGTAGGTATATAACTCCACCCCATTTTTTAGATGCCCGTCTCATGCCTTTGATAACAGTCACGAGTTTATCGTTCTCTATAGAAGTGTTAGTCAATAGATCGGTCAATGAATCGATCACAATCATATTATCAGGTGCGTTCTCTTCTAAGAAATGAACCATATCCTCCAATATGTCTGAATCAGATTCATCTGAGAAAAGAGTGGGCTTATGGTTATCTCTTGTCCAACTATTTGGAACCATAGTTCTACGAAAATAAGAGTTAGAGAAATCCTTGAATTTTAGATCCTCTTCGATAGCATCATAATAATCCTGATTGAACGATATCTTGACCTCCTCAAGGATATCCCTTTCAGACCTAGAGAATGTGATGTAATGTATCTCCTCAGGTAGGATAGAACCTTTGCATTCATCTCCAAGGACCATAGATATATCTCTTGGACTTTTTTTTACCCTAAGAAGTTTTGCTGAGGAGGTATAAAGATATTCCAGGCCCCCAGCACCTATCTCAGTCAGAAGAAGTACCACTGATCCAGCAGGTAATCCTCCTTTGATTATCGAATCTAAATCGCTAACGCCTGTTGGTATTTTCTTCATCGGTCCAACACCTGTCTGACAAACTGGTCATCTGTGTTATAGCAAATCAAACAAATATACTTTACCGATAGTTACTCAATCTTTTTAAAATCTAAAACAAATCTATAATAAAAACTATCTGAAAGGACGGTCCCAAACTATTTATATAGGTTGCTTATTAGAAGGAAATCCCTTCCTTTGAAGAATGCACTTCAGGAAGGTCAAAAATAAGGTTTAAATAGGATAAGACTCCTATTAATCAAGTTGCAGAACAGATGCACTCGGCGACATGAAAAAGGGTTGTCGGGGAAGGGTATAGGATCATCATGATCCGATGATTGCCAATCATACGCAGACCTGGATGTGTACCAGTCCTAGATATGCTGCAGTCACTCAGCCATTTGGTGGATGGCTCGGCTCGAGCGCTGATGAAGGTCGTGCCAAGCGGCGATACGCGTGGGGTAGGCGCAAGGAACCTTAGATCCCACGATTGCCTAATGGGACTTCCCCATTGTACTCCGTAAGGAGGGGGAACTTCCCGAATTGAAACATCTTAGTAGGGAAAGGAAAAGAAATCAAAGAGATGCCGTTAGTAAAGTCGATCGAAAGCGGTAAAGAGCAAACCGAATCCCGCTAGAAATAGTCGGGACATGTGGTCTTTTGGACTCTGGCACATCTTAACCATCCAATTCAAAGTCTCCTGGAATGGAGCACCGTAGAGGGTGATAGTCCCGTAGAAGGAAGGTGGAAAGATGATTCAGGGTATCCTGAGTAGCGTGTGTTGGATATCGCGCGTGAAATTGGGAGGCATTAACTTCCAACTCTAAATACGTCTCGAGACCGATAGCACACTAGTATAGTGAGTGAAAGCTGAAAAGCACCCTTGACGGGAGGTGAAAAGAACCTGAAACCAGATGGTTATAGACTGATAAGGCAAGAAAGGAACGAAGCTCTGTAACAGGAGTGGACCGTTGTCTTATCGTACGTTCCGAAAAACGGGCCAGAGAGTTCTGATCAATGGCGAGACTAAGCCTTTTAAGGGCGGAGTCGTAGGGAAACCAACAAGTTCGCATTCCTTGGAAGAGGAACGAGGTGCGTTCGCCTGAAGTCATTGGTTAGAGACCCGAAGCCGGTCGAACTATGCGTGGGCAGGGTGAAGCCTCTCGAAAGGGAGGTGGAAGCCCGCACGGGTGGTGAGCTACAAATCCCTCCGATGACCTGCGTATAGGGGTGAAAGGCCAATCGAGACCGGAGATAGCTGGTTCCTTCCGAAACTACTCGAAGGTAGGCCTTGGTCGAGGTCGATAATAGGGTAGAGCACTGATTGGATATTCGGGGGCGAAAGCCCTTGGTACCCTGTCAAACTCCGAACCTATTATTGCCGTAGACGCCAGGAGTGAGGGCGCCGGGGTAAGCCTGGTGTCCGAAAGGGCAAGAACCCAGCCTGGAGTTAAGGTCCCTAAGTACCGACTAAGTGTTAGCAAAAGGGAATCCGCAGTCTAAGACAACTGGAAGGTGGGCTTAGAAGCAGCCTTCCTTTAAAGAGTTCGTAACAGATCACCAGTCGAGATTGTGGGTCCCGAAAATGGACGGGACTAAGTCGGTCACCGATACTTCAGAGCACCGAGAGGTGACTAGTAGGAAGGCGTCGTGCGTGGGTAGAAGTTTGGTTGTGAAATCAAGTGGACCGCGTTCGAACGAGAATTCTGGTATGAGTAGCAGCATAGAACGGTGAGAATCCGTTCCGCCGAAAGGGCTAGGGTTCCTCGACAATGTTCGTCAGTCGAGGGTTAGTCGGTCCTAAGGCGTCCCTTAACCGAGGACGTCGAAAGGGAAACAGGTTAAT